>JBAXQG010000086.1:0-4108 GCA_037131855.1 bacterium | reverse complement strand
CAGTGGTGGAATGGATACGTCTCGACGTACCTGGAGCGAGATATGCGCCAGTTCAGCCAGATCACCCAACTGGTCGACTTTCGCCGGGTGATGGAGTTGACAGCGCTTCGTTCGGGGCAAATCTTGAACCAGTCGGAGGTTTCGCGCGACGCGGGGCTCTCCCAACCCACCATACATCGCTATTTGAACCTGCTGGAGTGTACTTACCTATTCCAACGATTGCCTGCCTATACCATCAGCCACACCACTGGTTTGTTGAAGACACCCAAAGCTTTCTGGGTAGATTCAGGCCTGGCGATCTTTCTCGCCGGCTATTACAGTGAGGATCAACTGGCAGGCTCCCGCGAGCTGGGAGGATTCCTCGAGACGATGATCTACCTGCACTTGCGCGTCTTGGCTGGCCTCCTAACTCCTCCTGCCAAGCTCTACTACTGGCGGCAGCGCACCGGCGCGGAAGTGGACTTCGTCGTGGAATACGGCCGGAGGCGATTGGCCATCGAGGTCAAGCAGAGCGCGCGACCTCGCTACCAGGACACGGCCGGCCTGCGAGCTTTCCTGGCCGGCGATCCCCAGGCGATGGGGATCCTTCTCCATGGGGGGGAGGAGTCTCTTTCTTTCGGCGAGCGCCTGCTGGCCGTCCCCTGGTCAGCGGTTACAGGATATGCTGCCTCAGGCCGATAAGTCCGCTATAATGGGCGATTGGAACACATTTGCCGCCCTGTCGGGGCAGAAAAGGAGGGAAGCCGTGGCGTGAAGAATCTTAGTCGCATGCTTGGCATCTATCGTAAGACCTGGGGGTGGTTCGTCCTCTCCCAAGTGATGAACCTGGGGATGGTCTTTTGCACCTTGCTTCTGCCGGCCATCAACAGCAACCTGATCAACGATGGGATCCTCCAGAAGGATTTTCATGTCATCCTCTACTACTCGGGATGGATGCTGGTGGCCGCCTTGCTCGGCACTGTCTTTGAGGTGGTCAACGCGGGTTTCGGCGTAACCTACAGCGAGCGCACCGCGCATTACCTGCGGACCTCCCTCTTCGACAAGATCCAGACGCTCTCCTTCGGCAATATCGACCGCTTCCATGCCAGCGACCTCCTGGTGCGGCTGACCTCCGACGTCCAGAACATCAAGATGGCCGTCCTGCAAACGGTGACGGTCCTCTTTCAAGCGCCCTTTATGCTGATCGTGGCGGTCATTTTGGTGGCTCTCCTGACCCCCGGTTTGCTTTGGATCATGCTGGTCATGTTCGCCTTGATCAGCGTCCTCCTGGCCATTTACGTCGTTGTCGTGGCGCCCGCTTTCCGCGCCCGCCAGAAACAGTTGGACGGCGTCAATCGGGTGCTGCGGGAAAGCATGAGCGGCGTGCGAGTGGTGAAAGCCTTCGTCCGCCAGGATTTCGAAAATCAGCGTTTCCAGGGAGTGGCAAGCGCTTTACGCGGCGCCTCGCTGAAACCGCAACGCACACTGGCGCTGCTCATCCCGACGGTCTATCTGGCCCTCTTCCTGGGGATCGATGCGATCCTCTACTTCGGTGGGAGCCAGGTCTTGTCCGGTAGCGGCTTCCAAGTGGGACAGGTAGTCGCTGCTGCGCAATACTTCCTCACCTGCATCGGCCCGCTGGTGATGCTGGCTGTCGCCTTGCCGATGATCACGGCTGCTCTGGCTTCGATCGACCGCATCTACCAAGTTTACGATGCCGTCCCCGAAATCCGGGAGAAGCCGCAAACGAGCGCTTTCGATCCCAGCCAGGTGCGTGGCCGGGTGGTCTTTGAGAATGTCACCTTCGGTTACCTCGGTGAGGATGGAAAACCGTTGGCCACGGTTCTGAAGCACATCAACCTGAGTATCGAGCCGGGACAAACGGTGGGCTTTCTTGGCGCCACCGGCAGCGGCAAGTCTTCCCTGGTTAACCTGGTGCCACGCTTCTATGACGTGCTGGAGGGAAGGGTCTCCATCGATGGGGTGGACGTTCGCGACATCCCGCAGGATCAGCTTCACCAAGCGGTGGGAGTCTGCCTGCAGGAAGCTAACCTCTTTTCCGGAACCATTCGCCAGACGGTGAAATTCGGCGCTCCGGAGATTTCAGAAGACGAGATGATCGCTGCATCCAAGGCAGCCGATGCAGACGGCTTCGTTGAAGCGATCCCCGAGAAATATGACGGCCGGGTAGCTCGCCGCGGAGCGAACTTCTCCGGCGGGCAGAAACAACGGCTCTCCATCGCCCGGGCACTGGCGGCAAGTCCCAAAATCCTCATCATGGATGACTCCACCAGCGCTTGTGACGTGTCCACCGAGGCGCGCATCCAGGATGCGGTCAAGGAACGGATGGCCACTTCCACCCAGTTGATCGTCGCCCAGCGAATCAGCACAGTGATCACGGCCGATATGATCGTCCTCCTGCAGGACGGGGAAATGATCGCCCAGGGCAACCATGAGCAACTGCTGCAAACCAGCCCCCTCTACCGCGAGATCTACGATTCACAGTTGGGAAGCGGGATCCTGGTCACGGAAGGAGCGCCGGCATGAGCCCGCGAGCTGTGAAACTTCCGACAGATGTTTCCTTAGGGAAAACCCTCGGCCGCTTGCTCGGTTATCTCACCCGTCAACGCGGACGGACCGTCCTGGTAGTCCTCAGCATGATCGGCATGGCAGCCATGCTAGCCCTCATACCGTACCTGATCGGCCGCGCCATCAACATCCTCAGCCCCGGTGGGGGAACGATGGATGACCTCTTCACCGTTCTTCTGGCGATCATCGCCATCGGTGTCCTGGTCTGGGTCTTTGGCTTTATCTCCCAGCGTACGCTGGCAAATATGTCCCAGGACGCCCTCTTCTTCCTTCGCACCGAGCTCTTCGCTCATATGCAAACGCTCTCCTTGAATTTCTACGACCGGCAGCCGATCGGCGAGCTGATGAGCCGGGTCACCAACGATACGGATATCATCGAGCAGTTCTTCAAGGCAGGGATCCAGCAAGTGCTGCAGTCGATCCTCACCATCATCCTGGTCTTCATCGCGATGCTCCTCCTGAACCCCGGCCTGACCTTCGTGGCGATGCTGATCGTCCCCGTCATCCTGCTCTTCTCCTGGCTCCTGGGACGAATCGCCGGGCCGGCCTTCGAGAAGATGCAAGAGCAGACAAGCGAGTTGAACGGCTATGCCGAGGAGCGCCTGGCTGGCCAAAAGGTAATCCTGGCCTACCGTCAGCAAGACTCCAATTCCGCTTTTTTCCATGGCATCAGCGAGCAGGTGCGGGTCACCAGCACCCGCGCTCAGTTCACATCCCTGCTCTCCGGGCCGGCCACCGGCCTCCTCTCCAGCTTGGAGTTCATCGTTTTGTCTCTGGTCGGCGGCTATCTGGTCATCGCCAGCCATCTCCCGCTGGGGGACTTGGTGGCTTTCCTTGGTTACTCCTCGCAGTTTACCGCTCCCCTCAGCCAGATCTTCCACATCTACAACCAGATCCTGGGGGCAGTGGCGGGCGCCTCCCGCGTCTTCCGCATCCTCGACGAGAAGCCAAGCGTGGAGGATCGGCCTTCCGCTCCAGCCCTACCGCAAATTGTCGGCGAGGTGGTCTTTGACCATGTCGACTTCAGCTACATTCCCGGCCGCAAGATCCTCCGCGACAACCACTTCCAGGCCAAGCCCGGCCAGTACTTCGGCCTCTGCGGGCCGACCGGGGCGGGCAAGAGCACGATCATTAATATCCTCACGCGCTACTACGATCTGGATAGCGGAGAGATCCGCATCGATGGAACAGGGATCGAGACCGTTCAACAAAACGGCCTCCGCCGGCAGATCGCTCAAGTGCTGCAGGAACCCTTCCTTTTCTCCGACACAATCATGGCAAACCTTCGCTATGCGCGAGAAGGCGCCACTGATGAGGAGTGCATTTCAGCCGCCAAAGAAGCCAACGCCAACGATTTCATCATGCGTCAGCCGCAGGGATACCAGACCCTCCTGACCGACGGCGGCGCCAACATGAGTCAAGGGCAGCGCCAGATGCTCACCATCGCCCGGGCCATGGTGTCCGAACCGCACCTCCTGATCCTCGACGAGGCCACCTCCAACGTCGACACCCGCACCGAGAAACTAATCCAGGAGGGATT
>JBAXQG010000085.1:0-4110 GCA_037131855.1 bacterium | reverse complement strand
AGTAGGATAAATGGAAAGACGAGAAAATCTCGAAGGCCGGGACGACTGAGGAAAGTGGGAAAATAAATCTGTCCCCTTTTTCCACTTATTCTTTATGTGCTGCTCCAACCGCGACAGCACTCCGTTGCCTTCCCCCACATACACACACGGTAACTGACTAGACCTGCCCGGCCCCCACAAGATATAAACGCCCGTACGTTTCAGTTCTGGACGTTGGCGCGCTACGGGGAAAAGCTAGCGCGGAAAAACCAATCCTTGGCCAGTCCAGTTGGATTTCTCGACGATGCGCAGCGAATAACCTGTCGTCGTTTTGTTCATCATAGCCTCCATTCGATGAATCTCTCGGCGCACTTCGGGTGAAGTGCGCCAAAGATGAGCTTGGGTAGCAGCGTATCCGCGAAAAAGCCAATCCAACGCAACATGGCAAAGTCGTCGCGCTCAGCGGCGGGTTCACCGTGCGAATTCTCCAGACCTCCGCACCTACTTCGATAATATTATTCACCTCATTGCCTCAATGATAGCTTCATTAAATTTCCTAAAACTGGGTGATTGATTTCGGTTCGGATCGAGATGAGCACCCAAGATACGTGCAGCTTCAATCTTTCGTAATCCAGTTTTAAAATATCCGTACCGCTGAAGGATGCGCTCAAACGCTTCCCAGGCGCCTCCGGAGATGGCATCCGGATCTCGATAGCCTTGTCTTCTCGGGATTGACGGCGAAACGCGTGGATATGACTTGCACACGGCTACCCAGTCGCCGAAATACCAAGCCTCTAATTCCTCGATAGTAATGCGATTGACCAATTGCCAAGGATGGCGACCTGCCCGCGAGCGTGTGCGCAACCCGGCAGCTGTTGCCACATGCTCGAGCTGTCTTTTGAGCGTCAGGCAGTCTTCATCATCGCGATCGACTACAACAATAATGCGCCATCGGTCTGGCAACCATGCAGCATAGCCACGTAGCCGCGCCTCCAGCTTTCCCAGCAGGTCGGACTTACCCTGAAAAGCATGTATCTGAAAGGTGCGACCAGAAGGCAATATACGCGATAGCAAGGCATACAGAAATGCCTCCATAGAAGGCTCTTCGACGAGTACCTCAATATGCTCCGCAGTCATTGACTATTTCCCAATAGTGGCTGGGTTGGCCCTCCTTGATTCACCAGAGGATCGCCCACGCCGAGCTGTCCTTCCATCCATAATTGGCCCAGCAGCGCTCCATGTTTCATGAACTGAAGTACGCCCTGTAGATCCGCAGCGCGGCGTGTCTGCGTATATCCCTGCTCGTCACGCCACAGCACCCGCACCTCGTCCGGCCGTAGTGCGTTGAGGAAGAATGGCGAATGCGTGGTCACCAGCAGTTGAGTGCGTTCACAAGCTGCACGGCATTCCTCTGCGAGCTCTGGCAGCAGGCGTGGATGCAGGAAGTTCTCCGGTTCTTCGATGCCAATAAAAGGCGGGGGTGTCGGGTCATTTAGCAGCACTAGGTAGGCCAATATCTTCAGGGTGCCGTCTGAGGCAAAGCGCGCCAACACGGGGCGGCTGAATGGCATGTCCTTGATTTGAAGCAGTAATCGGCCATCGGGCATGGATTCAGCCAGTACCCGCTCGATGCGAGGTATACGCTGCTTCAACACCTCGAAGATATGGTCAAGCTGCGCTGGATGTTGCTCGGCTAGATATTGGATCACATTGGCGAGGTTATCGCCGGTCTTTGTCAAGCGCTCCTGTGGCCCCGCCTCAGGCTGGCCGTGCGTGTTTTCTACTGACAGATACGAAACGTACCAACCGGTGATGAAGTCGCGCAGCGCTGCCACTCGGGGATGCTCCTTGAACTGTCCAAGAGCGTTGACTGCCAGGAGATCAGCGGACTTTAGCGGAATTTCCGCCCGCTGGTCCACCTTGTCAGGAAGTTCACCGCTGACCGCGCGGCCTTGCCCGTGACGATAGTCGAGGAAACGGAATGGCTGACCACGCTGACTACGTCTCCATTTTAGCCATTCCTCGACGACAACCGGACCGCTTTTTTCTTCGTCGACGGCTAAGTGGTAAGTGATCAATGGATAGCTTGGTTCACGGTACTTGATCTCGATCGAAACCGGCCCGTTGCAACCGCGAGTCTTGAGCTCCTTGGCCCTTCCGCGTTTGTCCCAGGCGCGGCGCAACCCTAGCTCGAAGCACTCTGCTAAAAAAGCGAACACGTCGAACACCGTCGATTTGCCACTGCCATTGGGACCAAGCAGCACCGTTAGTGGCGTGAGATCCTTGAACTCCACCTCGCGCAGCGCCCGGAAGTTTTCTACCTTCAAATACTCGATACTTGGTAGTGTGGAAGATCGGTTTGTCATTGCTTCCTCCTTCAGTTGCTCTTTGGAAATATATCAGCATCTTTCACCTTAAGCTCGCTGGAGATGAGCTTGGGCAGCAGCGTGTCGCGCGAGGTGGCGAGGGTGCGGGATTTAAGGAGATTCTGCTCCATTCGAGATCACAGTGGCCTCGCCAATTCCTCAAAACGCTGGAGTACCGTGTCTGGAGAGCAGGCAAACCGGAGTTTCGGAATATTCCTCACGTTCAGCGCATCGAGAATGGTCCCTGTATCCATCCTAAGAATTATCTCGTCTCGCATCGCTTGAGAAAGCAGGCACTCGATGAGAAAAGTCGGAAACGAAAAGGACGCTTTGCAGCGAAGCCCCGTCATATTTCTGCCCAAGGCAGCCTTCTGAGCGGCTGGCATCTGAGCCACAGCTCCAACACGCCCGACATTTGTGATTACGCAGTCGCCAGGTGATGCCTCCATCCGGGAAACCCACATGCGATATTCAGCTTCTTCAATGAAGTGCGTGTCTTGCATATCCACAAGGCCATCATCGCGGATGTTTGATAGCTGCAACAAGGGCAGACCTTCCTTCTGCCGATCAGGTTTCTTGGAATGCAGGTAATCGATAACCCCGACGACTTCTCCAATGCTGGCAACCGCCCACCCCTTTGGAATCTCCCCCAGTTCCGAGTCCTTGAAGGAATCTGGGAAAAGGTCAGCGAGGGGCTTGGGCAAGCCAGAGTCGCGGCCTTCAGCATTGGCGCGGACGAGGTCGAAATCCACGAACCACGATTTGAAGAGTGCTCGTGCCATCGCCTCCAGTGTCTCATTCATCCGCCGGTTCAGCTCGATCTTGTCGTCCAGTGTGCCGAGGATGTGAGCGATGGCGCGTTGTTCGGGGAGCGGTGGAGTGAGCAGCGGAATCCGATTCATGTTGCCCTGAGTCAGCTTTGGCATAGTTGAGCCGGTCAGGTATCCGCTGATGTCCATTGCTGATAGCGCATACATTAGGAAGCGCGTATCCGCCTTGTCGTTGCCGCGGACGATGTGGGCATGGTTGTTCACCCAGAACTTGCCACGGGCGAGGAAGGCGACTGGTGTGTTTCGCGTTCGCAGGTTCTCCCCATCCTCAGCGATGAGCAGGTAATCACCGTCGAAGAGATAGCTGTCGACGTGGTCCACGACCCCGGAAGCACCATAGTACGGATAGAGCCCAGTGCGTCGATCCGCTTCTCTCACTGGAACACGGATGCCGTCGAAGTTATCGGTCAGCTCGCCTAATGGGCACTCGCACCACTCACCCGCCATGCCCAAGCTCCTTCAGGTTGGCGGTGATGGGTGCGTCGAGATTCGCGAACTGCCTGGCCTGTTCGTCTCTCATTACTCGCAGTCTATCTTTTTGCGACCGACGGCTCACTTCGGCTTGGTCTCTTCTGACTCCTGTTTCAACCGTTTAACCTGCTCGACGGCTTTGTCGAAGTCGCTGGTGGGTTGGCTTGCTTCGAGCTGTCGTCGCTGTGCTTCGTACTTCTCAAATTCGGCGTAGGCGCGCTCCTCGGCCAACAAGCGCGAAATCGTTCCTGCATGGGTCAGGATGCTACGTTCGTTGAATTGGAGGAAGGCGTCAAGTTTTTCGATCCAATCTTTCGTATACATGGGCATGTGTCTTCGCGCCTGATCTTCGGCGTAGTCGAGATACATGGTCACAACGCGGTTGAGTTCACCGATTTCTTCCTCGTTCAGAGCCTGCCTCTTAAACCTCCCTCATCTTACCACCACAATGCCTTTTCCCAGTC
>JBAXQG010000084.1:0-4121 GCA_037131855.1 bacterium | reverse complement strand
TAGCCCGCGGCAGCATAATAGCCCGCGGCAGCATAATAGCCCGCGGCAGCGTGCTACTGCTATTCTACGATCTTTCGACGCCTTTCTTTCCCCCAGCCCTGTTTCCATTCCTGGAGTTTTTCCCACTGCCTGCTGTCTGCTTTTTCTTACCCTTTGATCACCCCGATCGGGCGCATCTTGACTACTTTGCGGGCGAGGCCGGCTCCGACGGTGGCTTCTACCACCGCGGCGACGTCTTTGTAGGCCTCGGGGGCTTCCTCTACCAAAGTTCGCTTGTTCTCGGCCCGCACCGTGATTCCCTGCTCGCGCAACCGTGCCAGCAAGGCGCCAGCCGTGACCTGCTGCTTGGCCTCGCTGCGCGACATCATTCTCCCCGCGCCGTGACAGGTGGAGCCGAAGCTCTCTATCATGGCTCGCTCGGTCCCCACCAGGACATAGGAACAACGTCCCATATCTCCCGGGACTAAGACCGGCTGGCCAACTCCGCGGTAAGCAGCAGGCAGCTCAGGGTGTCCAGCCGGGAAAGCCCGCGTCGCTCCCTTGCGATGAACGCAGAGCGTGCGCACCTTCCCCGCTACGCTGTGCTCCTCGATCTTGGCCACATTATGGGCCACATCATAAACCACCGCCACCCGCAGGTCGCGGTTGCGGAAGGTCCGCCCAAAAGCCTCGCGAACCCAGTGGGTGATCATTTGGCGATTGGCCCAGGCGAAGTTGACCGCTGCTCCCATCGCCGCCAGGTAACGCTTTCCTTCCGGCGAACCGAGCGGGGCGCAGGCCAGTTGGCGGTCGGGCAAGGAGATCCCGTACTTGCGAACGGCTTGCTGCATGATCTCCAGCGAATCGGTGCAGACCTGGTGCCCAAAGCCCCGCGAGCCGGTATGGATCAGAAAAGTGATTTGCCCGACCCGATGCAGGCCAAAAGCTGCAGCCGTAGAGGCTTCATAGATCTCCTCCACCGCCTGCACTTCCAGAAAATGATTCCCACCGCCCAGGCTGCCCAGTTGAGGGGCGCCACGCTGGAGGGCGCGCTGCGTCACAGAAGCCGGGTCGACTCCAGTCATTCGGCCGCCCGATTCGGTGTACTCCAAATCGTCGCGAGTGCCGTAACCCCTCTCTACCGCCCAAACTGCGCCAAGATGGATCACCTGCTCAATCTCGTCGAGGGTGAGCCGAGCCCGGCCTTCTGATCCGACTCCGGCTGGGATTCTCTCGCCAAGGCAGTCCAAAAGCTTTTCCAGCCTGGGTTTCAAATCCACATCGTCAAGGTCGGCGGCCAACAGTCGAACACCGCAGTTGATGTCGTAGCCGACGCCCCCAGGGGAGACAACTCCCTCCTCGAGGTCAAAAGCGGCCACCCCTCCGATCGGAAAGCCGTACCCCCAATGAATGTCGGGCATCGCCATGGAGGCCCCAACAATGCCGGGAAGGCAGGCCACATTGGCCACTTGCTCGGGCGCCTGATCAGCCAACAGTTGCTCTTGCAATGCTTCAGAAACATAAATCAAACCGGGCGCCCGCATCCCCTCCTTGTACTGGCTGGGAATTCGCACCCGATACGAGTCAAGCCTCTCCAGGGATCCCTTCCACTTCATCGCTTCACCTCTTCCTGATTTTATCTAAGGCGCGTAAGAAGATAAAATGGGCGAGTGAAGCGAAGATTGCCGGTGATTCTGCTTGCCTCTTTGACAATCCTGGCCGTGGTTCTTGGTCTTGCCATCCGCAGGCCCTCGGCCGAAGGGAACGATTACTCCCGCTTGAGCCTTCCCTCCAATGGTCCGGTGTTGGTGGTAGTCGCCCACCCGGATGATGAGACCGTGGGTGCGGGTGGGCTCCTGGCCGAACTGGCTCAAGCGGGGGTATCCTGTTCATTCGTCTTTTTAACCAATGGGGAAGCTTTTCAATGGTCTGTCGAGCAGGAAAACGAGAGCCTCTTGCTCACTCCCACTGCCTATGTAGCCTATGGCGTGAAACGACAGGAGGAGGTGCGTCAAGCTTTGGTTGATCTTGGTCAGGAGGAAGCCCCGATTTATTTTCTCGGTTACCCAGATCGAGGCTTGAAGCCGCTCTTCCTCCAACATCGCTCGCCCTCCGACCCCTACCGTTCCGACCTCTTGGGAGGCGCCTCCAGCCCCTACCCGGATGCCTACTCGCAGCCGATCTTCGCCGGAGAAAGCGTCCTCGCCGATCTGCAACGGATCCTGCGCATCACTCGCCCCGCTTTGATCATCACCCACAGCTCCTTCGACACCCATCCGGACCACTGGGCCACGGAAGGGTTTCTGCTGGAATCGTTAGCGCGTCTGGCCAACGAGCCGGATTTCCAGCAGCCGCAGCGCTTGGAATTCCTGGTGCATCGGGGAAATTGGCCGGGGCAAGTGGGAAAGGAAACGCAGGCCAGCCTCTTCCCGCCCTACCCATTGCGCTACTTGAAGGAAAATTGGACTCTCTTTCCCCTCTCCGGGGAAGCCCAGGTTCGAAAAGAGAAAGCCATTCATGCTTATGCCACCCAACTGACAGTGATGAACGACTACCTCTTCTCCTTCCTGCGAGCCAATGAACTCTTTCTCCTCCCCCTTCCCGAAGGAACCCGCTCCTGGGAAGAACCGGTGCGGGACACCCTCTGGCGCACCCTTTTCGGTGGAGCCGACTTCCAGCAGGCGTCGATGGATTGGCAGGGCAGCGGGTTGCGCATCGTCCTGACCACCGCCAACGGGTCTCCGGCCGATGTTTCTTTGGATCTGGACCTGCTTCTACTCTTCCCCGAGGGCAGTACGGTTTACCCCGTCCGCAGTGGCAGCCTTGCCTCTTGCCCGGCCGGCAGCAGCCTGGTGCGGGACGGCCAACAATTCCTGCTGTGGATTCCCCTGGATAGATCGCCGGACTGGGCGATGCTGGGCGCCTCCAGCCGCTATGCCGCAACCAACATCGACCAGACCGCTCTCTGGCGAATTGCCGTACCCGGCAACCATGCTCCTCTTTCACCCCACTGAATCGAACCTTCACCCCGCAGAGCGGCTGTAGTCGCGGAACCTCGCTTAGGCGACCTGTACCGGGAGAACCCGGCCCTCCTCCTCAAAATAAAAGACGCATCCCACCAAGCCAGGGCCGCCATGCACCCCCAGGACGCCGCCAAGCGGGCTGCAGTAAGCTTCCACCGGCTGGAGGATCTCGGTCAATCGATCAAGCAGCGCCTTTCCCTCGGTCGGAGTCCCTCCTTCGTGGACAGCCAGGTGAGCCTCCGCTCGAGGGTATCGGCGGCGCGCTTCCTCGGCAAGCTGGTACAAACGGGCCAGGGCTCGCTTGCGGCTGACCACTTTCTCCTCTGTTTCAATGCGTCCGCCTCGCACGGTAAGAATCGGCTTTACCTTCAGGATTGAGCCGACCAGGGCTTGAGCATTGCTGATGCGACCCCCGCGTCGAATGAACTCCAGGGTATCCACCAGGAAAAAGACGGAAATGCCTTCCCGCACTGCCTTCATCCGTTCCAGTATGGATCGCCGATCTACTCCGGCACGGGCTAGACGCGCTCCTTCGGAAGCCATAAATCCAAGTCCCATGGCGATCTGCTGGGAGTCCACGACCTCCACCGTGCCCCCCGCCATCCCCCTGGCCGATTGAGCCGAGGCCACCGTCCCGGAGAGAAGGGAGGAGATATGCACGGAAATTACCTCGCGCCCCTCTTCCAGGAGAGGTTGGTAGGCAGTCAGGAAGTCGCCGGGAGACGGCTGGGAAGTCGTAGGGTGGTGTGGGGAAGTGGTCAGCAGCGAATAGAAGGCTGCCGCGTCCAGGTCGATGTCTTCTCGATAGGAAGCCGGCCCAAAGTGAATAGTCAAAGGGACCACCGTGATTTCAGGATAAGCAGTGCGCAGCGCAGCCGGCAAGGCAGCGGTTGAATCGGTGACAATGCGGACAAGGGGAGCTGACATAGGGGAAAGTGCCTCCTTGGGGATAGGTTGCGGCGGGTTAGCCGGTTAAGGTTGGGAAAGGTCAGTCCAGCTTGGCGGGGATGACTTTTCCGTCCTCCTCTTGGAACATGACGATCCCCAGAACGCCAGGGCCTGTGTGGGTGCCAAGCACCGCTCCCAAGGTAGCTATAAATCCTTCCTCGGCCTTCAATT
>JBAXQG010000083.1:0-4195 GCA_037131855.1 bacterium | reverse complement strand
GGGTCCGGAACCAGCAGGAAGTGGTGGCGCAAAGCGGTCATAACTGTTGTGTAACCCCAATGAGAGGGCGGTATGTTGGCGAAAAAGGGGATAGAAGGGGTTACTTCCAGCCAACCTTTTTCACGAACCAATACGGTCAGCATCTCCAATACACTGACTGTCCGCTCGGGAAGATAAGTCCCATCCGGGTAGCCACGAACAAGGCCGCTGCTTGCCGCAACCTCTATCCAGGGAAAAGCCCAATGAAGCGGGGAGACATCCGAGAAAGTCTGGCCAGCCGGTGCTTTTGGCGTTTCTTTCACGCCCGAGCATTCCACTACGATCTTGGCCAATTGCGCCCGGCTCAATAATGCATCGGGCCGGAAGGTTCCGTCGGGGAAACCTTCCATCCAGCCTTGGGCTTCCAATCGGAGGATGGCTGCTTCTGCCCAATTCCCCTCGATGTCGGTGAAAGCAGCCCAGGATGATGATGTCATCACCATCAAGCCGGCCAAAGCGACAGCAAACAGGGCTAAGATCCGTTTAAGCAGATTCTTGTCCATCGCCCCTTTTCTTGAACCTTTCACAGCTCGCAAGCTCACCTGCGGCGGAGGATCCGGTCGAGGACCAAGCGTCTCTCATGACAACTCATCGGGACTCCCCGGTTCTCCTTCCGGCTCGCTGACGATCTCCAGGGCAGCTTCGAGTTGCGCATTCGGCACCAGCAGGTCAACCGTGGCCAGCGGGCCGACGGTAAACCCAAAGGCCGCGCTCATCGCTTCCCCCCGCTCCATCACCGAGATCCCCGCGTCTTCCAGTCGGCTCTTCACGATAGCAGCTTCCACCATGTTCTCGGCACGATAAACTACCTGCCAATTGACACTCATGATCTCTCCTTTTCAAAACTTCGACTGCAAAGCGCAAACCTCCTCAGTAAAATCAGGATAGATCCATTGAAGAGGCTTGCGACCAAGAACAACCAAAATGAGGAAGGGCTATCCTGCGAGCTTTGCCCCGCAATTCTGGCAGAACTTATCCCCCGGCAGCAGCTCGGCTCCGCAATTATTGCAGGGATAGGTAGGCGCCGCCGGTGGCGGTACAACGCCCATGGTAGGCGCGGGAGGAGACGCATAGACGGCAGGAGCCGGCACGGGTTGAGGAGCGTAAGCTGGAGGCGGATAAGCCAGAGGGGCGCGATTGGCGCTTTGGTAGGTGTTGGTCTCAATGGAAATCAGCAGGCGCAACATTCCGGCAATGGCCATCATAGCGGCCCAGCCTATCACGGCGCTGACTAGCAGGCTGATGAAAACGCCCCACCGAGCCCAACCAAAGATGTACAAACCCATCTGTAGGTTGTAGTCCATCCCATAGTAGTTCATGCTTTCCCAGGGGATGGGGACCGCGACGATGATGATCGCAGCCACCAACAAGAGGATCATCCAGACCCAGGCGAAAAACTGCAGCACGCCTGAAACGACTCGAAACAAAGAGAACCTCATTGTGTCAAAGACACCTCCTTTTTCTTGGATTGTACCAGAACCGCGGTCTTTTGCGGGCTATTTCGGAAAAACAGCCACCTTTTGGAAAAGCACAGTGAAATCACTTGCCGCGAAAGCAAGGGGTGCGTTTCTGGAAAAAGGCATCGATCCCTTCCTGGTAATCGCTGCTCTCATAGGCTACCTTGCGCAGGCCTTGCACCCGTTCAAAAGTCTCCGGAGGGATGGCATAGGCTCCAGCCAGCACGCGGAGTTGCTCTTTGATCACGGAAATGCTGAGGGGTGAGTTAAGGGTGATCTTCCTAGCCAGATCCAAGGTGAAGATCTCCAACTCCTCAAGCTCAACCAGGTATTGCAGGATGCCCAATTGGTAGGCGCGCTCTGCCGGCAATGGTTGTGTGGTGAAAGCCATCTCGCGGGCCGTGGCCGGGCCCAAAGCGTTAACCAGGTTGGTGATCCCGTTCAGGTTGTAGGGAAGGCCGATTTTCGCCGGCGTCACAGCGAAACTGGTTTGCGGCGTGCCGATTCGAATGTCGCAGGTTAAGGCGAGTTCGCAGGCGCCTCCCCAGACAGTGCCCTCGATCATGGCGATAATCGGCGCGGGGAAGTGTTGGATGGCGCGGATGGTCTTCTCCAGCGGGTCGTCGTAGGCCAAAGGATCGAAGCCTGGTTTGGGGAGCTCGGCGATGTCGTGACCTGCGGACCACACAGCAGCCCCTCGATTGGCCCGCAGGATGACCACACGGGCGCCATCGGATTTCATGCGCTGCAACCCCTCGATAAGGCTGTCCATCATGATCCGGTTGAGAGCGTTGCGCTTGGCGTCATGGTCCAAAGTCAAAATCCCGACATGATCACGGGTTTCCTCCAGCACAAAAGGCATCAGTTTTCCTTTCCGGCCCAGCGGGTAGGCCAGGGCGATCACTAACCTTAGCACGCCGAGACGGTTAGGGATCCATCGAAGCCAGCCAAAGTAACAGGAAGCAGCCGGTCGCGGTCTCCCTTCCGCTATAATGTAAAAAAAATGCCTACTCCGGCAGGAAAGTACGGTTGGTTGTGTTGCTCGAACAACCAACCGATTAAACCGGGGATGGGTAAAGAAAGGATTAAATATGCATATCCGCCAATGGAGCTCCCTTCTTGCTCTTTTCTGTTTCCTTTGCTTGCTCGCTGCTTGCTCAGGAACCACTGGACCGGCCACTTCTCCCTCTGCTACCCCATCCAGTGCATCGCCTCCTCCAGCCACACTGGAAGCGGGAAGTTTTCGCTACGAAATTCGCGGCGCTGCTGAGCGGACCGCTGAGGGGGGAGAACGGTCAAACAACACCAGTCCGTGGGAACATATCCTGCTTTTTGGTGAAAGAGGCTGGAAATCCGATGTGGTCCTCTACTTTCCACTTAACCTGACCACTGGCCCCCATGTGATAGATGCCTTCACCGAGGTGGTAACTGAAGGCCGCATTAGCGCTACTTCTACGCTCGACAATGGCAAGGTCTTCTATGCGGAAGCGGGCGGAAGTCTGGCCATCGAGGCGTTGGTGGATGGAAAGCTGAGCGGCAGTTTCCAGTTCAGCGCCGTCGATCGGGCCGACTCAACCAGCCGAATTAGCGTGAGCGGTTCTTTCCGCGAGATTCTCCTGCCGGAGGCGCCCTGACCAGCTCAATCGGCCACAACAGCCCGCAGCATTTCGTTCTGCAGGCGCAATGCGCAGGAAGCGCCAGCGCAAAAAAGGAGCGCAATTTAATATCCCGCGGCAGCGCGTCCTGCTACACTGATTGGCAGAATCACTGTCCAGGAGGTTGAATCGGATGGCAAACGAAAAGAAGTTCTGTGCGAGTTGTGGGGCACTCCTTGTACCGGGGAAGCGGTTTTGCGGTCAATGCGGGGTATCTCTCCCGGAATCCCCTGCAGGTACGCAACCCTCCCCACGAGCAGATTGGCAAGCCGAACGAGAGGCAGCGCGCGCTGTCTCCCCCACCAGCTCAAGCGCGGCGAAACCGGTTCGTCGCACCGGCGTCCTTGTCTTGGTGATCGTTCTGGCTATCGTCCTGATCGGCGGTGGGATCGCCGCCTATATTCTCTGGCCCCGCGCTGTTCCACCCATCGCTTCACCGACTCCGCCTTCACCCACTGCGCCTTCACCCACTGCGCCCAGCCCGACCAGCAGCCCCACCATTCCGATTCCCTCCAGCTCGTTCTCACCGTCGCCTTCACCCAGTACATCCTCCCCTCCTTCACCCTCCAGCACATCGCCTTCTCCCACCAACAATCCCTCCCCCACTCCCACCAAAACGCCGACTCCTATCCTTTTCCCGACGTCTACCCCCACTAAGACTCCTTCTCCAACCCCTACCACACCGCGACCCAGCAACACCTCCCCTACCCCGACGGCATCCCCCAGTTCCACTGTCAGCGCTGAGATATTGCTGCTGGAAGATTTCTCCAAGGAAAGCAGCGGCTGGTCAATCGACACCGTGGGTGAAGCCACCATGGCCTATCGGAGCGGTAAATACGAGATCTTCGTGACGCCCACCAACTGGATGGCATGGGGGCGGCCAGACAAGAACTTCTCCAATTTCCGAGCCGATGTTGAGGCGAATTTAGCATCTGGTCCCGATCTGGCCGAATACGGTTTCCTATTGCGCTATTTGGATGCAGACAATTACTACGAGTTCACCGTGGCCACCGACGGCACCTACCGTTTCGGCAAATCCATCGA
>JBAXQG010000082.1:0-4222 GCA_037131855.1 bacterium | reverse complement strand
CTGTCCCCTTTGTTTTAGAACATATCGTAATCGCCGGAGGTGACGTACCAGTCCTCCAGCACGCCCAGGGCGGCATGATCGATTGACCCGTCCGGGGAGTAGGCGATCAGTGGTTGTTGAAGCGAGCGTACGCGGAATCCGTTCTCCCGGTAAGAAGGGAGCAAGGGAGAGTGCATCATCAGCCAGGAAGCAACGATGGCTGTTTTCTCCCGACGAAATTGGTCCAGTAAAAGGGTGAGGAGAATGGTCGCTAAACGGGGATCCCAACGCTCAACGAAGAGCTCTCCCACCGAACTCAAGCGATAGGTCAAGTCGACGGTGCGAGTCACCGCAAAGCCGCGCAGTGTACCTTTTTCTCTTAGAGCCCAAGCCTGGTAGCCGGCCGATGGGTGATCGAGATAGCGCCAGTTCAAGTAGGCGCTTTCCTTTTCCACGGTAAATTGATAGCGTTCCCGCAAGGTGCGCCAGAGCGCATCTGTATCGGCCCCAAAGCGATGAACCGGATGGAGGGAGAAACCATCTTCCCTTTTCCCCCCACCGGAAAAGTAAGCCCAGAGCAGAGGTTTCGCCACAGTTCCAGCCAGGCGAGCCAGGGCCGGCCAAGGCAAGCGGGTTTGCAGGGCAGCGCCAAGGTCCAGCACTTTCATGAGGCGCGCCACCTTGCCCACTTCGACCCAGCCAAAGCGCTGAATGTAGCCGTGGTAGGAGTTGCGGTTGGGAAATCCATAGTAGAGAGGGATCTTCCGCTGCGCACCCTCCTGAAAAGTCGCCAGTACAAGCTTTTTGAAGACGCCTTGTCCGCGGCAGACCGGGTCCACCATGGTGTCCACCGATTGCCCTCCGATTACGCGAGAAGAGCCGGCTTTCATGGGAACGGCAAAATAGGCTTCCTGACCCACGACTTTCCCGTTGGCACGAGCCAGAGCGATCAAGGGAGAGGAGAAGGGGTTGCGTTGGTATTCCCACCGCCAGTCTTCCATTTCCCGGGGGATCTTGGGAAAAGTGCGGTGGAAGAGGTCGAGGATTCCCTCCTCGTCTCCAGGTTGGTAGAAACCGATATCCAGTTCGTTGACCATCGCCCTATTATAGTGTCCTGTCCCGGCACGCCAAGGGGTCCAGCTTGATTATGATGAGAGTGGTAATATCTCAGGGAATGCAACGAAGGAGCGATCATGCAGATTCCTGATTATCACGTTCATCCCGACTACTCCATCGACGCCAAGGGGTCGATCCGGAAGTACGCTACCATGGCGGCCGCGCGCGGGCTGCCGGAGATATGCTTCACTACCCACCTCGATCTTGACCCGCGCCGAGCCAACGAAGATCGCTGGATTCGGGATCGGGGGGAAAGACGAAGCTTCCACACCCTGGATTGGCTTGAACATTATTGGGAGGATATCGACCGTGCCCAATCTGAAGTAGAGGGGCAAGTCCTCCTGAAGCATGGGTTGGAGATCGACTATTTTCCCGGCTTCGAATCCTTTGTCCGTCCGGCTCGCGAGTTTTTTCCCTGGGATTTTGTCTTGGTTTCGGTACACTGTCTGGAGCACATTGCCATCGCCGGGCAAGAAGAAAGTGGACCCTATCTGGCGAATCATACCCCGGAGGAAACAGCCGAGGCTTATCTGACAGCTGTACGGGAGGCCATCGCCAGCGGTTTTGGTCAGGCCTTGGCCCACCTTGACTACTTCAAGCGTCAAGTCAGCCCAGGTTTTCGGCCGCGTTACCTGGCTGCCCTCACTCCGCGATTGCCAGAAATCCTTGATCTGCTGCAGAAAGCTGGAATGGCCTTGGAGATCAACACGCGAGCTATCCGCACTTATGGGCTGGGTGAACCGTTTCCCGGCAAGGAAACGCTCGCCCTGGCGGTTCGCCTGGGTATTTCCAGGATCACCATCGGCTCGGACAGCCACAGCCCTGAAGAGCTGGGAAACTGTTTTGACGAAGCCCGCCAGTTTGCTCTAGAGGCCGGCTTTACTACCGCACTCACCTACCTGAAAGGGGAGATCAATGGTTCTTTTCAACTCTAAGCTTTCCTTGACCAGCCTTCCCACTCCACTGGAAGCGCTCTCGGTTCTCTCCCGCCAACTGGGGGTTGAGGTTTGGATCAAACGCGATGACCTCACCTCCCCAGCAGGAGGGGGAAACAAAGTCCGCAAGCTGGAATTCCTGCTGGCTGATGCGCTGGCGCACCAAGCCACGGCGGTCATTACCCTGGGAGCCGTGCAGTCAAATCATTGCCGCCAAACTGCCCTCCTGGCGGCCAAGCTGGGGTGCGAAGCGCACCTGGTCTTGATCGGAGAGGAGCCTTCCGCCAGACAGGGGAACCTCTTGCTGGACAGCTTGTCCGGCGCGACCTTGCACTTCGGCGCAGGAACCTTGGAGCAGGGGCGAGCGAACGCCCAGCAGTTGATGGCAACGATGCTGGAGCACGGCAAGATACCCTACCTGATCCCCTATGGAGGCTCTGACATGATCGGTGTGCAAGGGTATGCGGCTGCCTGGGCCGAGCTGCAAGCGCAAGTTCAAGCTCGCTCAATCGTTTTCGATTGCATCGTCCATGCTGCCTCTTCGGGAGGCACCCAAGCCGGTTTGTTGGTGGGCCAACAGGTCTACGGCGGCGCAGGCCAAGTGATCGGCATCAGCGTGGGGCCGCCCGCGACCACTCTGGCACGGGACATAGCCGCCCTGGCCGGTCAAACTGCTCAAGCCATCGGCTTGGATTCTTTTAGCCTATCTTCAGCGCCAATTATCCTGGATCAGTACATCGGCCCAGGATACGCGCTCCTCGACGAGGCCACCCACGCCGCTATTCGGCGATTGGCGCAGACCGAAGCGATCCTTCTCGATCCTGTCTACACAGGGAAAGCGTTCACTGGTTTCCTGCGATTGGCTAGCGAAGGAAGGCTAGGGAAACGCGCCTTGTTCTGGCATACCGGTGGAGCTCCCGCTCTCTACTGCTACGCCGATCAATTGACAAGCAGTCAGCCTGCGGCAGCATGACAGGGCACCCTGCCGGGAGCTATCTACTTGCCGGGAGCTTGCCAAACTCGATAGCCTGCGGCAGCACGATAGCCTGCGTCAGCAAGATACTGAGATGATCGGACTGATTCGGGTGCAATCCCCTTCTCCAATGCACTCCCCTCTCCCTGACGCCGCGATGCATCTGCGCGCAGCTACCTTCGACTACTGGGAGACCCTCATCGAGGAACGCGAGCCAGGCGCAGCATCCCTGGAGAGGACGGCATCCGCTTTCTACCGCCAGTCCTGTCAGGAACTCCGTCTCCCCCCGGAGCTTGTCTTTGAGGAAGCTCTCCAGCGGCGGTTGGCGGTCACCCGAGAGCGAATGACCGGAGAGTTGCTGGAGGTTCCCTTGGACCATTTCTTCCCTCTGCTCTTCGAGGATCTGGGGTTATCGGCTACGGCCAACAAAAAGGCTTCTCGGGAGGCTGTCCTCTTCATCACCGAGCGGGTACACGAGGTCACGGTGCTGCTCCCCGGCGCTATCGAATTCCTCGCCTTGCTTAAGGAGAAGGGAATCAAGATTGGGCTGGTCTCCAACACCCAAATCCCACCCGCGCAACGGCAGGAAAGCCTGCGGCGTTTGGGTCTCCTCCCCTACTTCGATGTTGTAGTGCTATCCTCCGGCTTCATGCACCGGAAACCCAAAGCGGTTATTTTTCAGGAAGCGCTTCGCCGATTAAAGGTGCAGCCCGAGGAATGTTTGCATTTTGGGGACAGCCTGAGCGCTGATGTGGAAGGGGCGAGAGGAGCAGGAATCCTCTCAATTCTCGTGAAAGCTAGCCGGAACGCTGCTTCAACCAGTGAGGCCGAGCTGGTCATTGGCGATTGGAGGGCCGCCCTGGCTTTATTCGCCCGGCTCTTGTAAGCGGGAGGCGGCCTTCTCGCCAAAGACCATCTCCTCCAAATCATGCTCAGCTTGGGAAATCTTTGAGCGGTATACGGCCAGTTGATCTTCAAAAGAGGTCCGGAAGAGATGGCTGGCCTTGTAACCGGCTTTCATCTGGGCCAACCAATCCTCCATCACCGCTCGTTCGGTCTCCCGGTAGATCCCTGGGAAGGCAATCGCTTCCAACGGCAGCTTGGGGGGCATCGGGGGTGAAGGAGCGGCTGAATAGCCGAAGAGGATGGTCATCAATGGATAGACAGAAGGCGGCAGAATTAATTGCCTCTTCAGGAAGCCGGCATCCAATAACCCGCC
>JBAXQG010000081.1:0-4272 GCA_037131855.1 bacterium | reverse complement strand
TCCCGCTCGCAGGCGATGTTGGCCTTCACTTCCAGGTGGTCTTCGCCGAAAAAGACACGGTCATAAAGGGGAGCGCTTTGGGGCAGCATCGCTTGTTCGGCGTCCAATACTGGAGGCAAAAGCTGGTATTCCACTTTGATTGCTCGCAATGCCTGGAAAGCCAGCTCCTCGGTCGGCGCGGCCACCGCCAGAATTGCCTCGCCAACATGGCGAGCTTTTCGCGGCAGGACCCGCCGGTCGCGGTAGGTTTTGGCCGGTATGGAAACGCCTCGCTCGTTGTAGTAGACCTCCGGCACATCGTCCGCGGTCAAGACCACGGCGCCCAGCGCGCAAGCGGCAGCGGTATCGACGCTGAGGATCTTGGCATGAGGGTATGGGCTGCGCAGGGTAAGGGCAATCCACATCCCCGGCAGGTCGATATCGCAAGCGTATTGCTCAGCTCCGGTGACGCGAGCCACTCCATCTTTGCGAGGCGCGTCAGTGCCGATGGAAAGGAAAGCCGGATCCATCATCCGCCCCCCTCCTCTTGGGCAAGCAAGCCCATCAGGATCTTCTCCGGTGTAGCCGGCAATGAAGTGATTCGCACCCCCACCGCATCATAAATGGCGTTGACGAGAGCGGGAGCAATGGAAACCATGGGCGGCTCGCCGATGCCTTTGGCGCCATACGGTCCAAGGCCGGTGCCCGATTCCAGGAGGATCGACTCTATATCGGGGACATCGACAGAGGTGGGGATCAGGTACTCGGCGAAGGAAGGAGTTTGAATGATGCCCTTCTCGATCTTCATGTCCTCGGTCAAAGCGTAGCCGAAACCCTGGATTCCGCCGCCTTCGATCTGCCCCTCCACGATGACCGGGTTGAGGGCTCTGCCCACATCATAACAAGCTACGATGCGCGGTACGCGCAAAGCGCCGGTTTCCCGGTTCACCTCCACCTCTACGGCATAAGCGCCAAAGGTGTAGTCGGGGTGGATCTGCCCTTCAATCAACTCACTGGCCGGAATGGAGGTGAAAGGCGCGTTGAACTGGGACTCCACGAAAAGCTCTTCGCCTTCAGTGGACATCCGGTTGACCAACGGAACCAAGCCGATCGACTTCTCCGGTTGGCTCCTGGAGACGACCTTTCCCGCTTGCACCTCTAGATCCTCGACCGGCAGGTTCAGCATTCCAGAGGCTTTCTCCAGCATGCGCCCGCGCAAGATGCGAGCCGCCTTGAGGGTGGCGTTGCCCGACATGTAGAGCTGGCGGGTGGCCGTGGTAGTGCCAGCCAAGGGGGTCAACTGCGAGTCGGTGATGAAGAGTTTGATGCGCTCGATGGCCAAGCCCAGTTCCTCGGCGGCAATTTGGCAGAGGATATGCCCCTGGCCCCCGCCCAGATCCGGCACGCCGCAGCGAATGATGGCCGATCCATCCAACTCCAACTTGATGTAGGAACGCGAGGTGTCGTGCAGGAAAGTCAGGCGGCCGTAGCTGCACATCCCAGCTCCCAGGCCGTGTCCGATCGCCACTTGGGGGTTCGGGGAGGCCGGCTTGGGACCCAGCGCTTGCCAAGCCTTTTCCGCCGCCTCGCTGATGGCCACCGGCCGGTCATAGACCCAGCCCGTATCCAATGAGTCGCCCTGACGGAGGAAGTTGCGCCGGCGCAATTCCAAGGGATCGATGCCCAGGCGGTGGGAAATTTCGTCCATCTGCGATTCGTAGGCAAAGTTAACCTGAGGGGCGCCGAAACCACGGAAGGCGCTGGTGATGGGCGTATTAGTCATCACCGCATAGGAGTCTACCCAGACATGGTCGACATGGTAGGGTCCGGCCGCATTGACGGTGGCATAAAGCAATACCCAGGGGGAGAGGGCAGAGTAGGAACCGGCGTCGGAGATCAAGCGGGCCTGTACGGCTGTGATCTTGCCGTCTTTGGTAGCGCCGGTCTTGTATTCCATAAAGAAGGGGTGGCGTTTGCTGTGGGTGAGCAAGGATTCGGCGCGGGTGTAGGTCAACTTCACCGGCCGGCGCGTCTTCCATGCCAGGAGAGCCAGGAAGGACTCCACGGTGATGTCTTCCTTGCCGCCGAAGCCGCCTCCGATCCAGGTGCCCAGGTAGCGGACGCGACTGTGGGGAAGGTCCAGCACCTCGGCCACTTCCCGGAAGTGCTCGATGACCTGGCTGGAGACGCGGATGTTGATGGTCCCATCCTCGTCCACCCAAGCCACTCCCGATTCCGGCTCCAGGTAGGCGTGGTCCTGATAGGGGACTTGGTACACGCCTTCTACAATGACATCCGCCAGAGCAAAGGCTTCCTCGACATTCCCTTTGCGGATCTTGAAATGGCTGGCAATGTTGTTCGGTTTTTCCGCGACCTGGCGAACCCCCGGCTCCATCGCCTTCACCGGGTCGAAGATCCCTTCCAGCGGTTGGTACTCCACCTCGATCATCTGGCAAGCCTGCTCCGCCAACTCGGGAGTCTCCGCCGCCACCAGGGCGATCGGCTCGCCGAAATAGCGCACTTCCTGATCAGCCATGACCCGGTAAATCCCCTCGAACTGCACCCCCACGCTGGTGGACTGTCCGAACCGAGCGGTCAGTTCATTGTGGGGGATGTCCTTGGCCGTAATCACCGCATGCACTCCTTCCAGATGCTCGGCTCGCGCGGTGCGCAGGGCCAGGATCCGGGCGGCGGGGTAACGGCTTCGCAAGACCTTGCCGTAGAGCATGCCGGGAACGTCATAGTCGTCAGCGTAGATGGTGTCCCCACGAACTTTATGTTGGGCGTCGACTTTGGGGATTCCTTTACCGATGGTGATCGACATCTTAGCCACCCCCCAGGAGGAGATAATCAGCCTTGGCACGCGCTTGGCCATCCAGACGGTCAGGTGGATCAGCGGGATTCGCGGCAGCTTGATAGCCCGCGGCAACTTGATAGCCCCCGGCAGGGTGTTCTCTGACCTGCTGCGCAGCGGTCAAGGCGATCGCATCCACGATTTTCTTATAGCCTGTGCAGCGGCAGAGATTGCCCGAGATCCCCTGACGCATCTGGTCCCGGTTCGGATTCGGGTTGTCCTGAAGCAGACTCCACGAAGCCATCAAGATCCCGGGGGTGCAGAAACCGCACTGCACGGCGCCACACTCCAGGAAGGCCTTCTGCAAGCTTTGCATGAGAGGGTCGTCGATCAATCCCTTCAAGCTGCGAACCTCCTTGCCATCAGCCTGGGCAGCGAGAACTAAGCATGATTTTACCGCCTTCCCGTCGTAGATCACCGTGCAAGTGCCGCAATCGCCTTGATTGCAGCCGCATTTCACATCTAAGGCGCGGGCATGATTCCGCAGGAAGTCGAGCAATGAGTCTGCAGCTTGGACAGGTGCGCTCACCGCCACTCCATTAACTCGTATGTTTACTTTCAGGTCGCTTCGGATCTCCATCATCCACTCCTTCAAGATAAAGCCGCACGGGCGGCTTGACGCAACAATGCGCCAGCCAATAGGCGCCGATAGGAAGAGGAAGCGCGTATATCGGTGATCGGTCGCACTTCTCCCCTCGCTTCTATCGAAGCGAGAGCGAGCGTCTCTTCATTGCAGGGCATCCCCGTCAGACACTCCTCAGTGCGAGATGCACGGAATGGAGTGGCAGCCAGCGAGCCGTAGGCCAACTTGACATCTTGCATCAACCCGTCTTCCATGCGCAGGGAGAGCGCAGCGCTGGCCAATGAAATTGCCATGGCATTGCGGAGCCCAAACTTAATAAATGCTGCCTTCTTCCCCTCATCGATCCGGAAGCGCAAGGAAATGATCAGCTCGCCTGGTCTCAGGTTGGTCCGTCCAGGGCCAGCGAAGAGTTCGGCGATGGGGAACTCTCGTCTCCCTCCCGATAAGCTCTCGGCAAGCACCGAAGCCTCCATGGCCAGAAGCGGAGGAGCGGTGTCGGCAGCCGGCGAGGCATGACCCAGATTGCCGCCCAAGGTGGCGCGGTTGCGCACCAGGGGGTCGCCGAAGGACTGACAGGCTTGCCAGAGAAGCGGCGCTCCTTCACGGAGGAGAGATGAACCAGCCAACTCGGCGATGGTTGTCAGGCTGCCAACAGTGGCCCAATTCCCTTCAGCCTGAATCCCCCGCAACCCCTCCAGCTCACTGATATCGACCAGCAGGCAATCCTGCAAGCGACGAGCCTTGAGGTCAGGCAAAAGGTTGCTGCAGCCGGCTGCGATGCGAGCCCGGCTGCCGTACTCGCTCAGGACTTGAAGCGCTTCGATGAGCCCCCTGGGCTTACAGAAAGAATAATGCA
>JBAXQG010000080.1:0-4301 GCA_037131855.1 bacterium | reverse complement strand
AACCGTTAAGCCTCATACGGGGCTTCAAGGGTTCAAATCCCTTCCTCTCCGCCAAATGCCAAGGATTTTCCCCCGGCCCGGAGCGGCTTTCAAGCCTCGCTATCTTTGGCTGGTCATCACTCAAGTCATCCTGATTGTTCTTTCCCCCCTTTTCTCGGAATTTAGCGCATTCGGATCGGTGCTGGTGGTACTGCTGGAGACGCTTATCCCCATCGCCATCAGCCTGGCTTTTGTGCGCGACCGGAAGAGATTCCACTGGGTAGTGGCAATGGCTTTATGCTTCATTCTGGTCGATTGGATCGCTTGGTTCATTACCGGCAACCCCCTGCTTCGACTCGTTTCCCCTGCTCTGGGAGCGATCTTCTTCCTCTTTGCCATTGTCTTGATCCTTCGGCATATCCTCACCCAGAAATCGGTGACGGCCGATATTCTACTTGGCGGGATTTCCGTCTATTTCCTCTTGGGCAACCTCTGGGCCTTCTTTTACACGCTGATCGAACGCCTATACCCCCACTCCTTCGTCAGCGCACACAGCATCGACCTCCTCTACCTGAGTTTCGTCGCACTGACCAGCACTGGGTATGGCGACATGGTCGCAGTCACGGCTGTCGCTCGCTCCGCCGTGATCCTGGAGTCAGTAACCGGCGTACTCTTTATTGCGATCCTGGTCGGCCGGTTGGTAGGGATGTTCATCTACCAGCGAGGAGAGTTTATGGATTCAGCAGCCTCGCCCCGGTTGATAAGCAGCGAAAAACCATCCTTTCTGAGAAAAAGAGGGCGATATTTTTCGAACCATAGGAGTCGCCGGCGAGGACTGCCTGGCCGGATCAATTCCGCGAACAAAAGCGCCAAAGGATAAAACACCCGATCAAATACATAACGGCTGCTCCAAGGAAAAGCCAGGAGAAGCCGAAGCTTTGCATGACCAGACCGGCCAGGGGGGCGGTAAACGCCCAGGCCAGGGTGCGGATAGAGGTGAGGAGGGCGGCGTAGTGAGCTCTGCCGGCATCAGGGACCAGCTCCATGGAGTACTGGTCCAGAAGCGGCTGCCCCAGATTGACCATCGTCTGGCGGGAGACATAGGCTCCGATCAGCAAAGCCGGCTGTTGCACGAAAGCCATGGAGACGAGAAAGGGAACCGATGCCAGAAGGGTGCTGATGACCCCGCGCAGCTTCCCCAACCATCGCGCCAGGAGTGGAGCAAGCGGCGTCATTATGACATTGACGGCAGAGCCAAGGGTGAAGATTAGCCCGATCTCTCCGGTAGAAAACTGCCGGCTGGAGAAAAAGAGGTTGAGGAATGGTACGAATGATCCAGCTCCCAAGCTGATGACCAGCATCGCCAGGAGAAACATCCAGGCGCTTTTGGGGAACTTCAAGCGGCTTCCCGGGGTTTTTCCAGAGGGAAGCCGCTTGTGACGATAGGACTTCAGAAAGAGGAAAGGGATCGCTGCCAGCGATAACAATATCGCGGCCGCCGCAAGGCCTGCGCGCAAGCCCTCCACTTCCCCGGCCAGCCCGAAGATGCCGCCCAGCCAAGAAGGCAAGAAGCCTCCCAAGGCATTTCCGGCCAGTCCGGTAATGTACAGAATGCCGTAATTAGCCGAGAACAGGGCAATCCTCTGCTCTGGAGCGGCGTTCTCCATCATGAAAGGGGAGGCCAGCACCATATAGACGGTGAAGCTTGCCCCGATCAAAAAAGCGCTCCCTACCAGGAGAATGGGCTCCTGGAAGGAGAGCAGGAGGAGAGTAAACAAGCCTTGAAGTAGGGTGAAAGCGAAGAGGGCAATCTTCCGAGAAATCCGATCGTAGAGAGCCGACAAGGGGAGGGAAAGGAGGCCTCCGGCCAAGGAAATGGCGGCATTTACCCAGGCGATGACCTCTTTGGACAAACCGCACTTGGCCAGGTAAAGATTGAGCAAGAGCAGAAAGATGGCATAACCGAAGAAGCCCAGGCCATTGGAAAGAAGAAACAACCAGGCATTTCTGCTGAAGAGAAGCATGGGCCCTCTCACAGAATCTCCCTCATCTGTTCGGGCATTTTGTTTCTTGGGTGTTGGGCAAGATGGAGGGAAACGCTTGACCAAAAGTTGAGAGCGCCCCGGGGAGGGCGCTCTCTCAGAGGGAAAAGAGGGAGATAGGACAAGGAGGAATTCCTAACTCTATCCATTTAGACGGGAATTGGGCCGCTCTGTTCACATTTGGGAAGGGTATTTCAAAGAAAAATTTCTTTCCAACGGCCATTTCTCTTAAAACCTCATTAGCTTGCGTTCAAATGCTCCCTTCTCTGGGAAACAATCCGGCATGGAAGTAGAATAGCGGTGTATGCCGGACCAATCAACCGAAGCTGCGCAACTCATCGCTTCGGGACAAGGAGATAATAGATGCCTGAAGACAACCTTTTCACAGAAGCCCTCCGCGAGATCTATGACCCGGAGATCCCCATCAACATCGTTGACCTGGGGTTGATTTACCGGATCGGCGAAAAGGATGGCAAGGTTCATGTCGATATGACCCTCACCGCACGGGGATGCCCAATGGCTGGGTTTCTTGCTCAAGAAGTGAAGGAACGCCTGGAAAAGTTGGAGGGTGTTGAGGAAGCCATCGTACACCTGGTTTGGGATCCTCCCTGGACCCCGGATCGCATCAACAAGGAAGCCCTGGATCGTCTCTTCAACTCAACTCCGGTGGATTCAGCGACGGATCCAGCTTAATTGTGTTGACTGCTCTCTCCAGCTTGCCGCGACTTGGAGATGGAAGTTTCCGGATTATCCCCGGTGATTCAAGGTCACGCGCAACAAGCTATCCAACCCCCATAATCGCCAAGACGATTGAGGTAAACAACATCACTTGTCCCCCACGCACTGATCGAACGGAAGCCCGGCTCGTCCTATTCGACGAGTGGCCGGGCTTCCGAATTAAACGTGTGGACTACGGCCTCTTCCTCTTAAAACGAAGAGCTTTTCTGCGTTTTTTCAGTTTATGCTTGCTGATTTTTTTCCGGCGCTTCTTGATTACTGAGCCCATTCAAAAACCACCTGTTCCTGAGAATCAATCACAGAGCGGTAGTTTATCAGATTGCGCCGCTTTCTGAAAGTCCGGGCTGGCAAGTCGCCCGGCGCCGATCATCGCGAGGAGTCTTTATGAGATTTCGTTTGGGAAAGATCAAGGGCATTGAGATTGGTGTGCATTTCTCCTGGATCCCAATTTTCCTGCTGTTCACGTGGGGGGCAGTGGCTTTCTTCAATCAATTCCTTCCTGGGCTGAGTGAGGCGGGATATTGGGGAACAAGCGCCTTTGCCACCCTTCTGCTCTTCTTTGGCGTATTCCTGCATGAGATCTGCCACGCTTTGGTAGCCCTGCGTCGTGGCGTTCCGGTGAAGTCGATCACGCTTTATTTCTTCGGAGGAGTTGCCGAGATGGAGTCTGAGCTGACGCGTCCAAGTGACGAGCTGTGGATCGCCGCCGCAGGTCCGGTGGCTTCACTGCTTCTGGCCGGTCTTTGCTTTGGCATCGCCTGGATCAGCCAATCCCTCCCCTACCTGACCGTTCTTTTCAGCTACCTGGGCAACATCAATCTGCTGTTTGGTCTTTTCAACCTGATCCCCGCCTTTCCCCTGGATGGAGGCCGCATCTTGCGCGCCGCACTGTGGCAGTGGAAGAAAGACTTGCGGCAGGCCACCAGAATCGCCGCAAAGGCCGGGGTGTTCATTTCCTACTTGCTCTTTCTTTTGGGCTTCGTCTCGATCGTCGCCTGGGGCGATCTCTTCGGAGGTCTTTGGTGGATCGTCCTTGGATGGTTCCTGCAGGGTGCGGCTGGTTCCGGCTACCAGCAACTGGTCGTCAAACAAGCCCTGGAGAACTGGCCTGTCCGCGCCATCATGAGCCTGGAGATTCCCACCGTGCCGCCCAATCTTTCCCTGGAGGAGTTGGCCAATCAGCTATTTACCGGGAAAGGGCAAACCGCTTTTCTGGTGCAGCTATGGGGAGAGTCCCAGGGATTGGTTACGCTCACCGATTTGGGCAAAGTCCCGCGTGCTGAGTGGCCACGGGAAGTAGTGCGCACGGTGATGACTCCCATGGATCGTTTGATCACCGTGGGGCCGGACGATTCCGCCTACAATGCCCTGGCCACGATGAGCAGCGCCAACATCGGCCGCTTGCCGGTGCTTGAGGATGGCAAAATCATCGGCATGCTCTCTCGCCAGGATCTGCTCGACTCGTTGCGGGTGCGCGCTCAGATGATGGGACGGGCAAACGACAGGCCGGGCCAGTCCTCAGGCTATCGCCAATGAAAGGAC
>JBAXQG010000079.1:0-4334 GCA_037131855.1 bacterium | reverse complement strand
ATGCCTGGTTCCCGAAAGAAGACCGAATCGAACTCATTGAGCTCTTCTTCAAGGCTGACCAGCTCGTTGAAAACAAGGTCCGCATCAAACGTGCTTGCGGTCGCAAGCCCTATCCGGCTTCCCAATCATAATGCGAAACGAAAGGAACATCTGAGCGGGGTCAGGTCTTTATAGTTGGTTCCTTCTCATTTCGAGTGGGCAACCTACGAGCCTGCGTCAGCAAGTCTAGGCCAGCTTCCCTGCAATCATGGCGATGATGATCTAATGGAGTCTTTTCGGCCCTGGGGATATGATTTACGCTAGATTGATACTTTTAGGGGCGGGTTTCAAACCCGCCCCTACGAAGGCTATCGAGTTGCCGCAAGTTGATTTGCTGTCGGATTGCTTCATCGGCCGAGCTTGGAGCTAAATCTAAAGACCTGACCCCAAGGTGAGCCAGGCGGCTAGATCCAACCCAACCGGGAAATAGCTGCCGCTGGAGGCTTGGCAGCGATAGTCGCCGCGGTAATCGCCGGTCACGATCCGCTCCAGCATTTCCACCAACCGATTGATATCCTCCTCGTTGCTGAAGCAGCCAAAGCTGGCCCGCACCAGGCCGGGGAGGGTGCTGCGGTCGTGGTGCAGCGCTTTATCCTTGAACGCTTCATACCCCTGCCGGTCCACCCCCAGCAAATCAATGACGTAGGGATGGGCGCAGAAACAACCGTCACGCACGGCGATGCCGCCCTCGAAGCTGAGGATGGCCGCCACCTTGGCGTGATGAACTCCACTCAGGTCAAAGGCGATCACCCCCACCCGGTCCTCCAGGCGCTCGGGGTCAGAGGAGCCGTAGATCCTCAATCCCTCGACCTTGGCCAATCGCTGCAAAGCGTAACGAGTGAGGGAGGCTTCGTGCGCGGCGATTCGCTCCATCCCCACTTTCTGCAAAACCTGGATGGCTGCAGCCAGGGCCACCGCGCCGATCACGTTGGGGCTGCCGGCCTCATCCCTCTCCGGAGCGTTAGCCCAGAAGACCTCATTGCGGGAGACGAGCTCGATGGTCCCGCCCCCTACCATGTCGGGGGGACCGCACTCGAAGAAATCCTGTGGCCCAACTAGAACTCCGCTGCCGAAAGGGGCGTAGAGCTTGTGGCCGGAGAGGGCCAGGAAATCGAGGCGGCCGGGACTGCCGGCGGCGCCCATCGAGACGAGGCGGTGGGGGGCGAGCTGGGCGCAGTCGGCGAAGAAGAGCGCTCCGGCCTGATGGGCCAGCTCCGCTGCCTCGTGCAACGGGTTGATGAAGCCGGTCACGTTGGAAGCGCCTGTCACCGCTACCAGCCGCACCCGGCCGGACAAGTGCCGCAACTTCCCGTCCAGATCGTCGAGGTCGAGGGAGCCCTCCTGGGTCAGGCCGATGTACTCCACCTGGCCTCTCCCGCGCCAGGGGAGATCATTGGAGTGGTGTTCCATCCCGGTTGTCAGCAAGACCTCGCCGGGTTGCAGGGAAATTCGGTGAGCCAGCTTGTTGATCGCTTCGGTGGTGTTTTTCACGAAAATCACGCAGTCGCGGACCGGATCGGCGCCGCAGAAGCTTGCCACGATCCGGCGGGAGCGCTCATAGGCGTCGGTAGTGAGCAACGATTTGTAACCGGAGCCGCGATGCACGCTGGAGTAACACTCCAGCAGCTCGTTCACCTTCTCCTGCACCGGACGCAAGGCGGGGGTGCTGGCCGCGTTGTCCAAATAGACGTAGGGCTTAAAACTGCCGTCAAGGAGAGGGACCGGACGGTCGATCCCCACGATCTGTGCGCGCAACGCGGCCACTTCCATGCTGTTCATCCTTTCTGTGTCGCCTCTTTCAGCGCCCGAGGTTGATTACTCGTTCAGCCAAACCCACTCCAGAGCGGGAACCAAGGCGCGCATCCAGAAAGCGCTCTTGGCCGGGAAGACAGCTCCACTGGTGATGCTGATGTAGCTGCCGCCCACCCAGGCGAAGAAGGGTTTTGACAGCAGGCCGGAAGAGATGGCCTGGTCCAAGGTCCAAAGGTTCGCCCCTTCCCGGATGCGCACTTTCTGCCAGGAAAGATCGCGGGCGAAGGGGTTGCCCAGGAGATTCCACCCATCAGCCAGTGCGGTCTTCCAGGAGGCTTGGGCGGGAGGGGCTCCGGTCAAGCAGAAGGCCGTCGACGGTCCTTTCAGCCAGATGCCTTGGCCGGGTGCCAGGGTCAGTTGGGTGCGGTCCAGATAGCGGTTGGCAAGGGCGTCCCAGGCGAACAGCGACCAACCGGGCGGGAAGAGTTCTTCCGCCTTGGCCGGCCAGAGCTGCAGCGGCACGGCCAGCAGGTTCCAACCGGGCTCCAGGAAATAGCCCAGGGTGGTCTGGTAGGTCAGCGCCCAGCAGTCGTTACGGGTCCGGTCATTGGGATATCCGCCCTGCCCTCCTGGTTGCAGGTATTCCCCACCATAGATCAAGACCTGATCGCGAAGGGAGTCGTAAGCCATGCCCAAACCGACCTCCGTCGGCGGTTTCACCGCGAAGGGCAACAGCGACCAAAGGTTGAGGCCGGGATCGTAGACCCAGGTGTCGTTGAGGGCGGAATAGCCATCTCCGTCAATCCACTGAACTCCCCCGAAAAGCACCGCTTGCTTGCGCAGCGAGTCCCAAGCCATGCCGGCGGCGGAACGCGTTGAGGGCAGGGTGCTGAAGGGATGCAGTTCAGTCCATTCCCTGCTGGCCGGATCGAAGGACCACAGGTCGTTGAGGCAGGGATCTTCCCGCTCGGGGTCGCGCCCGCCGAAGAGGAGGATGCGGTTGGAAGCATCGTCCCAGACCATGGAAGAGACGTAGCGAGGGGAAGGAGAGGTCGTCGGGTGCAGCTCCGTCCAGCGGTTGGTGGCCGGGTCATAGCAGTAGGTATCCCCGGAGTATCCTGCTTTGCCCAGTCCCCCAAAGAGGTACAGCTTGCCATTGCGAGGGTCGGCGACCATCGCCGCAGCCGTTCGTTCCGAGGGTGGGTCGGCGGGATCCAGATCAGTCCAGATCCCGTCCCCATCCAGGATCCGCAAGTCGTTGTAGTAGGCCAACCCCAGCGGCAGACTGCCGCCGAAGAGGAACGTTTTATCGAGGAAAGGAGAATAGACGAGGGATGCTTGCCAGCGGGCGGACGGCGCCTCGCCGGTGGCTTCCAGCACCGACCACTGGTTGGATTGTGTATCGTAGCAGAGCGTCTGGCCACTGGCGTAGACGAACTCCCCGTCGTAGTTTCCGAAGCCGCCGCCGAAGACCAGGAAACGCCCGCGCTGGGGGTCGAAAGTCGCACTGACGCGGGATCGAGGGGGTGGGGGGCTTCCCTGGTCCAGCCATTTCCAATGGCGTTCCACAGCGCTGAAGGCCCAGGTTTCATTCAAACTGCCCGGGTAGAGGTCGGAAGTGCCGCCGAGATAGATAGCTCGCCCGCCGGCCGCATCGAAGCTGAGGTTTCCAGCATAGGAGGGGGTTGGTTCCCCTGCCTCGGACAACCGTTGCCACTGGTTGGCGGCCGGGTCATAGAGGAAGCTGTCATGAGCGACGTCCAGGCTTTCCCTCTCAATCCCGCCGTAGAGCAGCAGTCCCCCTTCACCGTCGGCGCTGCAGAAGGAAAAGCCCGCTTCAGCGCGCGGCGAGGGCGCCTCGCCGGTTGGGGTCAATTCAGTCCACTGGCCGCTGGCCGGATTGAAGGCCCAAGTGTCGTTGAGGGAAGCCCCTCCGTCGAACCCGCCAAAAAGGATCACCTTCCCGCTGCCCGGGTCAAAGGCCATCTGGGCGTAGGCGCGGGCAGAGGGGGAGTGGGTGGAGTGCAGTTGGGTCCATTGCTGAGTGGTCGGGTTGAAAGCCCAGGTGTCGTCCATCGCTGTGGACTGATTATGGCCGCCGAAGAGGATCGCCCGGGAACCAGCCCAAACCAGGGAATGCCCCGACCGGGGGGAAGGGCCGGTGGCGGTGAGCGAGATCCAGCTCTTGGAAGCCACATCCAGCAAGAAGCTGTCCCCCAGATAGGAGAGGCCGTCCTGGATGAGATGCGCAGTGGGATTCCACCCGGAGGGCATCTCGCTGGAGGCTTGAGGACGACTCGCCAAGGCCGCCTCCGAGTAATTGGCGCCTCCGAAGAGCAAGGCCTGTCCGCTTTCCCCCAGGAAGGCTAAGGCCGTCTCCTGGCGCTCGGCAGGGGTATTGGTGGCGGTTACCGGCGTCCAGGTTGACGCCCCCGTGGGAAGCATCCAAAGATCATCCAGGACTAGGTAGGTGGCCTGCCCCCCAAACACATAGAGGGCTTGACTGACCGGGTCGTAGTCCATCCCCGCGAAGGTGCGGGGAT
>JBAXQG010000078.1:0-4342 GCA_037131855.1 bacterium | reverse complement strand
CCTTCATTCTTCAACGCCCGCCCCAATGCCGAAAGCAAGCGTTCAGCATTGGCAGGAGAGCGCAGCAGGTAAGCGGTCTCCATCAGGCTTTTCAACTCTGAAGCGGCGATCATCGCCACTTCTTCTTCGCCTCGGCGCTGAATCAACACCACCTCGCGGTTGTGAGTCACTTGATCAAGCAATTTCGCCAGCCCGTCGCGAGCCTGGGTGTAAGTGGTCTGAATGGTCATCTCTTTCTCCAATCTGGTCAGATTTACTGTACAGGATGACCAGTAGTTTGTCTACAGCCTCAGGGACGTTGTTCAATTGTTGACTAGAACCGTCATGGCGGTTCCATAACCCCATCCTTCGGATCGGTTCCCCTCGATGCCCCATTCCTCTCCAGGCAAGGATCGTGGGTGAAAACGAGAGAGGGCAAGTTGAGGGTTCATTCTTCCTAACTCGCCTCTTGACAGAGGGTGTGGCTGAAAGTTGCTTGACAACTTAACAACGTCCCTAAACTTATGGCGAAGCGGCATCGCTCGGAACCATCAAGGACCGATTGCTTCACTTCAACCTCCAGCGATTCTCCGAAGACGTTGTCGAAGAGGGTTTTTTCATACCCTGCCGAGCAGTAACACCAGGTTGGTGGAACCACCGCCCCTTCCTTCAGAATGGTTGATGCAGCCAGGGGACAATGGCAGGCAAGATAGCGCTTTATGAGCGGATCGCTCTCGGTCAGATACTTGTCGGGGTTGTAGGGGATTTTCGTGACATAGAGCGTGTCGCCCTCGCGAACCGCGGACAGCAGTTCCTGGTTCGATTTGACGAAATCAACCACCCGTTGCGTAATCTTCTGTTCATACCAGAGCTTGTTCTCATCGCAATGTTGCTGGAGTTCATCAACCATCCGAGCGTGGCGGTCCTTGAGGTACTCATCCACTGAAGAGGCCTTCTCGTAGCGCGCCCTCTCTTCATCGAAGGCTGACGCCGGGATCCCATGATGATTGCCGGCCAGAATTTTGCGACAGAGCTCGGAAGGCAGCCGCGACGCCATCCTCGCCATCATCTCCTGAACAACAGGGGGAAAGGCTTCCGGCAGCGAACCAAGGGGCGGAACCTCGATCCCCTTGAACAACTCCTCCCCGATCCCCTCGCCGGCCAATTGCTTTGCTCTTTCGGCGATGCTCGGAAGAACTCCGTACGACCCGAAAATCTGCGTGAAGAGGAGATAGACGGGCTCGTTCTTCAGGAGATAGCTATACCTCGCCAAAGCCAAGATGCGCCCTTCCTCATTTTTTCTCTGCTTCAGGAGATCCCCGACATATTCCTTCATCTCCTCCGGGGTGATGTTCTCCATATCCATCCCCGCTGAGGCGTAGGCTTTCTCAAATTCCCCGATGAAAGCCAAGGCTTCTTCCGTCTGCGCCTCGTCAAGGCCCCTCGCCTTGCATCGCTCTTTGAAAGCTTCTTCTTGTTTGATCATTTCCCCTCCATCTATCGAGTCGGATTAGCGCGGTCGCCTTAGAGAATTCCCCTTCGAGCGCGCCGGATCACTTACTATAAATCGGCCTTTTCCATCGATCAAGACCGGGTTGAATTAATTGGGTACAGCCCCTGATTTATTAGTAGCTTTACCACCGCCAGGGTAAGATCAGGGATTGAGGACCACGGAATCAGAATGAAGATCGCAAGGAGGGAATAACAATGGAGAAAATAGACTTCAAGAAGCTCTATTCCAAACTGTACAACCCGCCGCGCCAACCTGTGCTGGTGGACGTGCCGGAGATGGGTTTCCTGATGATGGACGGTATGGGGAACCCGAACGCCGCCCCGGCTTACCAGGAGGCGCTCGAGGCTCTCTACGCCATGGCCTACGCCATCAAGTTTGCCCTGAAGAAAATTGGCGGGAGTTCGGAGTATGTCGTCCCTCCTTTGGAGGGGCTGTGGTGGTCGGACGATCCCGCTGATTTCCTGCTCCAACGCAAGGAAAAGTGGAGCTGGAGCATGATGATCATGCAGCCGGAGGCGGTGACCGAGGCCGTATTCCAGCAAGCTCTGGCTGAGGCGAGAATAAAAAAAGCGCTGCCGGCCCTGGACAAGGTCCGCCTGGAGCGATTCCGGGAGGAGCTTTCCGCCCAGGTGTTGTATCTTGGATCCTACGCTGCGGAAGCTCCCGCCATTGAACAACTGCACGCCTTCATTCGAGCTCAAGGGCGGGAACTGCGCGGCAAGCACCACGAAATCTACCTGGGGGATCCGCGGAAAACAGCGCCGGAAAAACTGCGGACGGTGATCCGCCAGCCAGTCTCGCTTGACTGATCTCGCTACGGAGTAAGAGCGGCGAGGAAACCGTTTGTCGCCTTCAGAAACTCGGCCGACTTCTCCTCTTGCGGCAGGTGACCGCACTCGGGGATCACTAGGAGAGACGCGCCTGGGATCTGGGAGGCCAGGCGGATGCTTTGCTCGGTAGGGACGATCTGATCGTCGTTACCAGTGATCACCAAAGTGGGAACAGCCAATTGGGTCACACGGGCGGCCAAGTCGCCGGAACCATTGGCAAGGGTGAATTCCCACAGCGCGGCATCCCAATCCAATACCTTCAGCGGTTTGCGATACCCCTCCAGGATCTCCGGTGTGATCTTGGCTGGATCATGCCAAGCCGATTTTAGAAAGTCGATTCCACCTTCCCCGATCGAGCGGACCAAAAGCGGTCCCAACCGGCGGAAAGGCGGGAACTGAGCCAGAATGCGGACAAACTCGGGGAGACCTCCGCTGGCATAAACAGCCGGGTCCACCAATACCAAGGCCTGCACCCGCTCCGGGTAGCGCAGGGCCGTTTCCGCAGCCAACGTCCCACCGGCCGAGTGCCCGACCAGGATCGCTTTTTGAACTCCGAGGCGGTCCAGCCAGGCAATCAGTTGTCCGACCTGGGCAGCCGGCGCATAGGGGTTCTCTCCCGTCCAGACCAGTGGGCGAGCGGTGAGACCGAAGGCCGGACGGTCATAGGCCAGTACCGTGCCCAAGCGTGAAAGTGGCTCCATGACATCTCGCCAGGAATAGAGGCTGGCGCCGAAGCCATGCAGCAGGACGATAAATGGTTCACCCGCACCCTTCAGCTTATAGTGGAAGCGCAGCCCAGCCACTTCGGCGAATTGACTGTCCGCGTCGGCGAGTTGCTCTGCGGCCACCAGACCGGCCAGAGGGGGAACCGGGATAAAATAGGGAATCACTACGAACAAGAGCAGCAGGATCGCGACCGCGATCAGTAAGCCGCGGACCCATCGTTTCCTCTTCTTCTTGGGCTGAGCTGTTTCTGCCTGGTTGTCAGTCATTGGTTCCTTCGTTGGCTAGACTAAAACGACTCGTGTCATTCTCCGACAAGAGTACCAGGATCCAACTGATTCCCTCAAGACGTTCGCTAGGGGAGAATCTGGGAGATGCCGGACAAAAAGTGGAGACAGTCACCAGAGAAAGAAACGAGTGGCTGTCCCCAAATAGTCCGAATAATCAGGGGTTGTCCCCAAATAACTACTATAATGCTGGCATGGAACAAATGAGATGTAAACGAGCTTGCCTGGAATGCATCGAAGCGGCTGAAGCTGCCTTGCTGACCACGATCGGCGAGGACGGGTTTCCCCGCACCCGCGCTATGCTAAACCTGCGAAATGGCGGCCAATATCCTCAGCAGATCTCTTTCTTCGCCGGCCACAGCGAGGATCTGCTGCTTTACTTCTCCACCAACACTTCCTCCCTGAAGCTGGCGCAGATTCGCCTAAACCCACGCGCCTGCGCCTACTACTGCCTCCCCGCCCTCTTCCAGGGTGTGATGCTGGCCGGGGCCCTGGAAATGGTCGACGATTCCGCCCTTCGCCATGCCCTTTGGAATGAGGGTTGGCAGCGGTACTATCCACAGGGACCGGATGATCCCGATCACAGCGTGCTGTGCCTTCGGCCAACCCTGGTCGAGGGGTGGATCGACGCCACCCGCTTCACCTTCCGCTTGCCGGCGCCATAGCTTGCTCAAACGGGGGCGGACTGTCCTCCATTCCCGTGGATGGGATGCCTCCTGGCCACGCTGGGGGTCGCATCCTTCTTCGGTTTCTCCTGCACGGTGCATTTTCCAGCCTTTGCCCTGGACGTCCTTGACGGAGGCAGCGGCGCTTACAGCTTTCTTACTTCTGGGCTTTTCCTTCTCCCCAACCTACTGACTTTCCGCAGTCCTGGCAGCCTAGTCTGGCTGGTCCTCGCTGCGGTGGCGATCCTGATCCCCTCGATCCTGAAAGAGGCTGTGACCAGCCAAGGATCAAGGCCGGGGAACGAGAGTTAGTTGACAACTTAACAACGTCCCTGAGCTAAGCGG
>JBAXQG010000077.1:0-4484 GCA_037131855.1 bacterium | reverse complement strand
CTCCGGGGCGCGCGTCTTCTTCTTCGTGGAGTATGTGCCGGTGCAGGAGGGAAGCCAGGAGTTGATCCCCACCGAGGAGCAGCGCCTGGCCTTGCGGCAGTTGATGGCTGATCTGCGCAAGAAGCTGCCCGGTCTTTTCATCGCTTTCCCGGGCGACGAGGCAGAATTCGGCGGGTGTCTCTCAGCAGGCCGGGGGTTCGTCCACCTCAGTCCCTCCGGCGCCCTGGAGCCGTGCCCCTTTGCCCCCTACTCCGATGCCTCTCTCCTGCAACTATCCTTGAAGGAGGCGCTGCGTTCGGACTTCCTTCGCCAGATCCGCGAGAATCATGACAAACTGTCGGAGATGGCCGGCGGATGCGCCTTGTGGGCCAACCGGGAGTGGGTCGCCTCTCTCTTGGCGAAGCCGTCCTGATCTCGTCGCTGATCAGACATCCTGTCCCTCTCTTTCCGTCACCTGTCATCAGTTTGAACAACTGCTAAAATGAACCAAAATCCTGCGCACCATTGACGTTTCGTTATATTTATCAACACAAGTGCGGTAAGACTGGTAGAAAAGTGCGCACAATGGGAGGGCTGTTCTATCTATTGCGATCAACTTCGAGAGGTTTTTTCCTTTGTTCCCGTTTTTTATTGGAATGGCATGGAAGATCTGATATTATCGTCTTATCTGATTGATTTCAAAATGGAGGTGTTTGAATGAAAACGAAACTGAACGAGGAGATCGGCCGCCGGCTGAAATGGTTGGCTTTCTTTGGGGGAATCACCACTCGCAAGCTGGCCACAGTCCTCAACGTTACCCCCAGCACTCTTTACTACATCATGAACGGGCGCGTGCCTCTCTCGTTGGACAAAGCAGCCAAGCTTGCTTCCTACTTCAAAGTCAGCTTGGATGACCTGCTGGGTGATGGAACCCTGATCCCCATCTACTTCCGTCACAAGCCGGGGATGTCCAAAGAAGCGGCTAGCGCGGAGTTTTTGGAGAAAGTGGACAGTTATCTGCACGCCCAGGATCTCGCTGCCGCCAAGGAGGCTGACGCCTAATCGATCCGGCGCGGAGTGCAACCAGGCTCCATTTTTTCGCTGAGATCACAAAGAAGTCCAATCTGCGCAGCAATCTTGCCTCTGGAATCACAGCTTGGACTTCTTCTTTTTTCCCCTCTCAAGCTTTCAGCTTTGAGGGTTGCCGATCTTCCGGTTATGCCTTTCGCGCGTCTTCCAGGTTCTCGTAGATGGGGATAATGGTATGAATGGCGGAGATCTTGATCGCTTCCTGGACCACACCTTTCAAACCACAGAGGGCTAAGGCGCCGCCCAAGCTCTTCAACTTCTTGGCTAACGAGAGGATGGCTCGTATTCCCGCACTGGCGACGAACTCCAACGCATTGAAATCAATTAATAATTTCTCGTAGCCCTCCGCGATCCAAGCTGCGCAACGGTCCTCGAATTCGGTCGCTGTGGACAAGTCCAGCCGGCCCTCGGGCAGAACTACCAGCCAACCGCTCTCTTGATCTTTCTGAAACTGAATCTCCATGACCTATCTCTTTTCTTTCTCAGATTACCCTGATCATAGCAGGTACACGCTCCGGATCGTCGACTTCTCTTGTTGAATGCGCAAAATCTGCCATCCTCTCCAACTCTTTTTTGGAAGCTGCGCAACCCTCAAAGCAGGGGTGGAGTGTCTTCCTCCGCTTACGCTGGAGAGGATGAGTTGGATTTCTTTCTTCTTGGCTTGATGAAGACGAGTTGGGATTGGGATCGGGCACTTGACAGGAGAGGGGGAATGTACCATGATAGACCGTCCTCTGTGAGGAGGACGATTATTTTTTAGAAGGGAGAAACCGCGTGGCTGAAGGTAAGGTCAAGTGGTTCAACGCCCAGAAGGGATTTGGCTTCATCGAGGTTGATGGTGGCGAGGACGTTTTCGTTCACTTCTCCGCGATCCAAGGTGGCGGCTACAAATCTCTGGACGAAGGACAACGAGTCCGTTTCGACATCACCAAGGGACCCAAGGGTCCTCAAGCCCAGAACGTAACCGTACTGTAAACTAGTTTTCTGAGAAGACAGATGAGAAGAACCCCCGAGGCATCGAGGGTTCTTTTTCTTTGGTCCGATCCCACGGCACAAAAATGACCCGACAGGTCGCCTAGGGGCGGGGAGAGATCGGCTGTGCTCAACCGATGGAAATGGCTATAATGACATCGAGTTGATTATCCACTCAGGCGAAAGCCGGCAACCATTTCGTTTTAAGGAGAGGTATCGAAACATGCGAAGACCCGCACGAAGATTGATGGCTGCACCCCTTTTTGGTCTCTTGATCTTGTCACTCCTGCTGACCTCCCTCCCCCCCTTTTATGGTGTGATGGCGACCACTGACCCGGTCGAGGTTGAGGCTCCGGCGCCTAATGCTGCATCCTCTTTGCTCTATTACCCGCTGTACTTTCCGGGGGATGCCACCAGCGCCACATCCACGACCTTGGGCACTCCTTTTGCAGCCTTCGTCTCCCTGCAGGGATACACCCCCAATTCCTCCGGTGTTTTCAAGAGCCGGCTCGGCCCCGACACCAGCAACCTCACCCAAGCGTCTAGCTGGATGGGAACCTTCTGGGGTGGCGACGCCACCTCTTGGGCAACCTGCTACCCCTTCCCCACAGATGCCTCCGGCAACTGGAGCGGCTGGATCGTGGCCAAGGCTTTGGCCTCCACCAGCGGCGCCCCCACCGACCCCATCCTTTACCGCCCCCGCTTCCGCGTCCCTCCCACGGGAAGCAACCTGGATTTTTCCGCAGTCAATGTGACCCGCATGACGATGACTCCCACCGGCGCAGGCGGTTGGGTGGAAGGGCATGTCTATAAAAACGGCGTTCCACAAGCCAACCAGATCGTGGTGGTGAAGAACGCCTCCTCTCTAATCGTAGGGATCTACATCACCGAGAACAACAATGTCGAGGAGGGCTACCCCAGCGCCGACACCGGCTACTACAAAGTAGGCGCTCCGGCTGGCACAGGCTTCTCGGTAGAAGTGTGGGACCAATCGGCAAATCCTCTTGGTCGCACAACCAGTGTCAACGTAGCAGCGGGGGTGGTCACCAGTGGCGTGGACATTATCGCCGTCAATCCCCCTACCCTGAACTGGACCGGCGAGCCGGGCTACGTCAGCGATGGCCTGCAGCCGGAGAGCGGCACCCCCTCCACACCGTTTACCTACCGGGTAAAGTACGAGAGCGTTGACAATATTCCGCCCGCCGCCGACAACCCCAAGGTGCGCATCTTCAAGGACGACGTGGAGATCCCGGGCAGCCCCTTCCCGATGGTTTTCGTCAGCGGCACTCCCACGGCCGGCGTCATCTACAGTTATTCTCGCAACTTGCTAGCTGGGAATTACACCTATCGATTTGGTGCGGTCGACGCCAACGGGCTCCCTGCCAGCGGTCCAGCCACCGCCTTTATGAGCGGGCCGGTCATTTCCGGCGACATCACCGGTCCCACTATCTATAACCCTCACCCCGCCCGCTTCTCCTCCACTTACCTGCGCACCCCGACGATCAGTTTCCAGTACCTGGACGAGAACAGTGGCATCAATCCCAGTTCCGTGCAAGTACTGCTGAACGGCGTGGATTACACCGCCGCCGCGACCATTACCCCCACCCAATTGACCTACCTCCCTGCCGCCAATCTTCCTTTCGGAGCTCATACGGTGACCGCCCGCGCCGCTGATCTGGCCGGCAACCTCAGCGAATTGAGCTGGAACTTCTCGGTCATCGCTCCCCTCGTCACAGCGGAGCATTACCTGGGCGACATCCATTCCCACACCGCCTACTCGGACGGGGCGGGAACGCCCTTCGACGCCTTCACCTATGCCCGAGACACGGCAGCGATCGACTTCCTGGCTGTCACCGATCACTCCAACAGCCTGACCGCCACGGAATGGACGGATACTCGAGTCCAAGCTGATACTTTCACCGCTACAGGCAGCTTCGTTGGCCTGGCTGGTTTCGAGTGGACCAATACTCAGGACGGCCACCTCAACGTCTACCAGACCGACACCTATGTCAGCCGCGCCGATCCCAGCTACGACACCCTGGCCAAGTTCTACGGCTGGCTGAAGACGCAACCGACGGCGATCGGCCAGTTCAATCACCCCTTCTCCAACCAGGAGTATCAAGGTTTCGCCTACGACCCGCTGGTGGACGCCAAGATCACCATGCAGGAAGTCGGCAACGGCTCGCCTCCCTACTCTTATGCCCGCCTTGAACCGGCCTACATCTACGCCCTTGACAAGGGATGGCATGTCGGCGCAACCAATAACCAGGACAACCACTCCTGGAACTGGGGGTACCCGGCCAACAATATGACCGGCATCGTCGCCGACCAGTTGACGAAAGACGGCGTGCTGACGGCGATGCGCGATCTGCGTACCTACGGCAGTGAAGACCGCGATCTGCACCTCAGCTTCCAGGCCAACGACTACTGGATGGGCGCCACCA
>JBAXQG010000076.1:0-4580 GCA_037131855.1 bacterium | reverse complement strand
CTTCGTGACGCCCGTCCCGCCCCGCAGGGTGAGAGCAAGAACGAACGGCTAACGCTTACGCGTAAGCGACTTGGGTGTTATTGGCACCTAAAGGTTGCCACAGGGATTTAAGAGGTCCATGACACCCTCTGCTCGCCGCCTTTGCCTTCAGCATCTGTCGAAACCGTTGCGCCCCCTTTCCGCTGTTATTCTATCACATAAAAAAAGTGGCGCCAGTAGAGAGAATCGAGAATTGAATGTGCTATGATTTTCTCATGACCTTGCAGCGCATATTTTGGCTTGGACTTATTGTGATTCTTTGTTTACTTTCGATGGCGCCTTCTGCAGGGGTCTTGGCTGCTGAGGGTTGGCAAAGCTTCAGTTTGCCGCATCAAGTGCTCTATTACCGGGATCCAGCCATCAAGGAACAAGTAGAGGCATTCGCCCAGAGCAATGAACAGTTCCTAACCTCGCTTCGGTCCACATTTCCCAACAGCAAAGAAGTGGATCTTGTGGAGTCCTATGTCTTCACTGACTGGACCAGCGCCCTGGAAGGGAACCTGCAACTGCCGGAGAGCACCGTTTGGAATGTCTTCGAGGAAGGAGTATTCGAGCGGTACACGGAACAATCACTGCTGTTTCGTCGTGCCGTCGCCAACTCGGTCGATTTCCTCCACAACGGCGCCTTGAACCTTTTGCGCATGCGGCAACGAGGACAGAACCCGCATGATTCCGCTCTTCTCTTGCTTCAAGTGAAGCAACTGGACCCGCCCGAGATGATGATGTACCGGCCCACCTCACAGATGGCCCTGGCCACCTTTACCTCCTTCTTGACCTATTTGCTGGACACAGAAGGACCTGAAAAGCTGCAAACGCTATTGAGCAGCTTGAACGATGCCAACTATTTCTTCATCGACCGTGGCGGCGGCGAGGGCCGCAATACCCATCTCTTCCCTCAAACCATCGCTGCCCTTTACGGCCGCCCCTTGGAGGATCTTTCCGCGGAATGGCGCAAGGCCCTCGAGAGCATGGGTCCGCCGAGCGTCCCTCTGGATCCGGTCCGTTACAGCGAGGCGATGCAGTATGTCAACGTGGTGGGATTGCGCTTCTACCAATGGCAGGATCTCTATAACTTCCCCGCCTTAATGAGGGACATGGCCCAGCTCTTCTACTATTTCGACCGTCTTGACTTGGCGCGCAGCGAACCATTGATCCAGCAGATTGAGCTGGAACAGGCTGAGGGCCTTTGGGAAGCAGGACGCACTACCCGGGGCATTGTCTGGGGAGCGGCGGGCGTTGGCTTGTTGCTCCTTGGCGCGATCGCCTGGTTGCTTTACCGCGATTATCAACGCCGTCAAAAGATTCGCCAGTTTCTTGCCACTCATCCTACCGACCAGAAGGGTTTCGACCTCTTCCTCGAAGAGCAGCTTGGCAAGCCTCGGGGAAGGCCGAACGAACCCGACCCCAGAGACTAGCGGTCGATCCGTCGCAGTTTTACCTTCATCGCCTCGGCCATCTGATGGCGCTGTTCTTTCTTTCGAGTCACTTCCCGCTTGTCGTACTCCTTGCGCCCGCGGGCTACAGCGATCTCCATTTTCACGATTGACCCCTTGAAATACATCCGCACTGGAACAATGGTCAAACCCTTTTCCAGAGCCTTCCCCAGCAGACGGCGGATTTCCCGTTTGTGCAGGAGCAACTTTCTCCGGCGGGTGGCCTCGTGGGCAAAAATAGAAGCGGGCCGGTAGCTGCCGATGTGCAAATTCTGGACATAGGCTTCCCCCCCGTCTATGCGGATATAAGAGTCGAGAAAGTTGACCCTGCCCTCGCGGATAGCCTTTACTTCCGAGCCCACCAAAGCCAGACCTGCCTCCATCTTTTCCAACAACTCATAGTTGTGAAAAGCGCGGCGGTTTACGGCAATTGGTTTTGATCCTTCGTTGTTGACCATCACTGTCAGTGGGAGTCCTTTTTATTGATAGCATAACGGAAGAGGAGGAGGGAGGGAAGGAAGCGAGGAGGGTAGTCCTCTCTGCTACAATACGTCAAAGAAGGTTAGCCTCAGAAAGAAAGGAACGTGACCAATGCCTTTGATCAAGTTTGTGCGGAACTATCGAGATCTCTCTACTGATCGTGGATTTCAGTTCGAGTTCTCTTGCGATGTATGTGGAAACGGCTACCAAAGCAGTTTTGAGACCTCCAAGAGCGGTGTCCTGTCCGATGCCCTGGACGTAGCTGGAGGGCTGTTCGGGGGAGTCTTCCACACTGCTTCCGATGTCGGCAGCCGGGTTCATTCGGCAGCCTGGGAGAAAGCCCACGACCAGGCTTTCAGCAAGGCTATTGCCGAAGTCAAGGAGAGTTTCAAGCAGTGTCCGCGCTGTGGCAAGTGGATCTGCCTGGAGATCTGTTGGAACAACGAGCATCGACTGTGCGTGGAGTGCGCCCCGAAGATCGGTGGGGAAATTGCCGCCTCCCAGAGTCAAGCCACCATCGAGCAGGTTCGGGAGAAAATTCGCGCCAAAGATTTGACCGCTGATTTGGATCTGAATACCCCTTCCCTGGCGACTTGCCCCAGTTGTGGCGCAGAAACGCAAGGCGGGAAGTTTTGCCCGGAATGCGGGGCGCCGCTGGTGGTGAAGAAGATCTGTCCTCGCTGTGGAGCTGACGCAGGAAAAGCCAAGTTTTGCCCGGAATGCGGGATGAACCTGGGTTAGCGCATGTTCCCCTGTCGTTACCGAATGGAAGGAAACGGGCAAGTCGAGGAAGGTCAGGGAACGCTGGCCATCGAGGCAGATGGATTTTTGATTATTCCATCACAAGGCCTCCCCACCTCCATCCCTTTCTCTCTGTTGAGCGGCTGCAAACCGCCTGATCCTGTTGCAGGCTCTTATGGGCTAACGTTGCGCACAGCGGATCTCCAGGCCAGCCTGACAGAATTCGGACGGCAAGCGGGAGAGGTTTCCGCAGCCATGCGAAAAGCCTGGCAGGAAGCTGCCCGGGTTGGGCTCTTCTTGACCAGGATGAAGGGGTTGGGACCATTCCCCGGGATTTTTCACTGGACGGGCGGTCAAAGCCGGGGGGAAGCGATTCTCTACCCCTCCCTCCTCGTATTATTTTTGGAAGAAGGAGGGCTTCTGGCTTTGCCTTTGCGGCTGTGGCAGGAAGTGTACTTTGATCCGTCACAATATACAGTGACGATCACCACGATCGAGGGATCGCTATCCTGCGGGCAGTTGGCTCATCGCAGCGAGGAGTTCTGCAAATGCGCCGAAGACGCTCTCTCCAACCTCAAGAGGCAACTGGTTGGCTTGCTGCGAATCACCCTCCCTGACCTCTCCCCCACTGCCCTCTTCCCTCTAACCTCAATCCTCTGGCAAGAGAAGGCGCTGCCGCGGAGCCAAATAGACAAAGCGCTATGGGACCGTCTCCTTCTTTCCTTCCAAAGCGAAGAGCGTTCGCCTTATCTCGAAGCGCTGATGGAACTGGCCATGCCGGATCAAGCCTGGTGGGGGATCGCCCCCAGTCCCGCTTTCGAAGAAGGCGAAGGCCCGTTGACCTGGCTCTCGGTCCGTTTGAGCTCCTCCGGGGCAGTCGGAGGTGCCGGCCTCGGTGATCTGCTGGCCCTTGAAGTAACTTCGGTAGAAGAGGGATATGCCACCTATCTCTTCCGGCTGCCTCCAGGCCCAGCCGCTCTAGACTGGATCCGGCAGCTCCACATGACTTGGCCGATGGTCGGCTTTCACCGGGAGATTATTTCCCAACCGGACCGCTCTACCTCCAACGAAAAAGCATTCGACTGGCAAACTGCCTTCCGCTGTTTGCCAGCTCTGCGCCGCATGCGGGAGAATTTTGTGGGAAAAGCAGCCCACCTTGGAATCGAGGAATGGAAGAGACAAATCGAGACGATCCGGAAAAACAATCGCGGATAGGCGCCAGAAAGCAGGAATTCGAGAAGGAAGCCTTCCCTCTGATGAGCATGCTCTTCCGCACTGCCTTGCGCTTGACGCGAAACCAGCATGACGCGGAAGACCTGGTGCAGAACGCGGTCCTTCGCGCGTATAACTTCTACGATAAATATCAGCCGGGAACTTCATTTAAAGCCTGGATTTTCAAGATCATGACCAACATCTTCATCAACGACTACCATAAGCATGCCAAGGAACCGCCGATGGTGCCCATCGAGAACCAGGAAGGCTTCGAACCCAATCCAGAGAAAGCTTTCTTCGACGCGGTGCTGGATGAAGATATTCGCAAAGCCATCGATGGACTCCCTGATTCCTACCGATTGACTTTTCTGCTTGCCTCGGAGGGTTTCTCCTACAAGGAAATTGCTTCGATCACTGGAGCCAACTTGGGAACGGTGATGTCCCGTCTTTACCGTGCCCGCCACATCCTACAGGCCAAGCTGTGGGATACGTACCAGGAAGAGGTTCATGCCTGATGCATTGTCGTCGTGAAATAGAGACCCTTTATCGTTATATGGACCAGGAGCTGGATGCAAGAGAGCAGGTTCAGTTTGAGCAGCACATGCGCGCTTGCCTGGATTGCTTGCGCCGCTTCTACTATGAGCTGCACTTCCAGACGGTGGTAGTGCAGACGCT
>JBAXQG010000075.1:0-4643 GCA_037131855.1 bacterium | reverse complement strand
CATTCGCCAAACAACCCTCACTCCAACCGATGGCTATTCAGCAAGTTGGCAACTGTGCTTCCTACGGACTATCCAACGACAGTTTTCGCAGCCCTACTGCAAGCCAAGCCTCTCCTTTACCAGAAGTCTCACCGCCGCTGCGCTCTCCAGTTCTAAGCTTTCCCTGGCAAGGTCGCGCAGCCCGGCGATGTCCAGCGTGCGCACCAGACTCTTCGCAGCGGGTATCGATCCAGGCGCCATGCTCAACTCTTTGACGCCGAGACCGAGCAGTATCGGAATTGCCACGGGATCGCCCGCCAGTTCACCGCACACGCCGACCCATTTGCCTGCTTCGTCGGCGCCGCGTACGGTCCGGTCTATCAACCCAAGCACCGCCGGATGCAGGGCATCCTGCAAGTGCGCTACTTCCGCATTTCCACGCTCTGCAGCCATGGTGTATTGCGTCAGGTCGTTTGTGCCGATGCTGAAGAAATCCACCTCGCCGGCAAATACCGGGGAAAGAAGGGCCGCCGAGGGTATTTCCACCATGATGCCAACTTCGACATTCGGTGCGATCGGTATCCCACATTGCAGTACCTCTTCCCGGGCTTCTTCCAATAGCGAGCGGGCGCGACGGAGTTCCGCAATATCTGCCACCATGGGGAACATGATCTTGATATTGTGACCTGCAGAGGCTCGAAGGATTGCTCTCAATTCGGCCTTGAAGAAACCTGGCTGGTCCAGGCAGAGTCGCAGCGCCCGTTTTCCCAGGAATGGATTCTGTTCTTCCTTTTGCGGCAGATAAGCCAGTGGTTTGTCGCCACCCACATCCAGGGTTCTGACAATAAGTGGACGGTCTGCCATCACTTCAGCAATTTCCTGATAGGCTGCGAACTGTTCTTCTTCTTCTGGCGCATCAAGGCGATCCAGAAAGAGGAATTCCGATCGCAGAAGCCCGACGCCATCAGCTCCTGCATCCAAAGCAACCCTCGCGTCCTTGGCAGAACCGATGTTCGCCACGACCTCCACCGCTATGCCGTCTTTGCTGACCGCAGGGGCGCGACTTGTCTGCCGGGCCAGGGCCTCCAGGTTTCGCCATTCTGCGATCTTCTCCTGGTATGCGCTCAGAATCTGTGCAGACGGAGAAGTCCAGACCTGTCCTGTCGATCCATCCACCACCAGAAGCGTTCCCTCGGCAATTTCGCCTAGGGCTTCGCCACAGCCAAGAACTGCGGGTATGCCCAGCGTTCGTGCAAGTATTGCGCTATGCGACGTGGGACCACCCATTTCGGTGCAGACGCCGAGCACCATTGCACGATCAAGCCGCGCCGTATCAGAGGGCGACAGATCCCCCGCAACTAGAATTCCAGGGGACAAGATGTTGAGCGCACCCGTTCCTCCGCCCAACTGGATGAGAACCTGCCGGCCAATATCCGCTACATCGGCGGCACGAGCGCGCATGTAGTCGTCTTCGATTTTGCCGAACTCGGCAAGCTCGCCTTGAATTGCTTCGCTCCAAGCCCATCCAGCGTTCTTGTGTCCTTCAAGAATGGAAAACTGAACCTTTTCCAGGAGATCGGGGTCGTTCAAGAACAGGAGATGAGCATCAAAAATCGCTGCGTCGTACTCTGTCGCAGAAGTCGATATCTGCCGGCGCAATTTCTGGGTTGATGCTCGGACAGCTTCCAGCGCCTTCGACAAATGCTTCCATTCTGTTTCGGGGTCATCAATCGTACGTTGTTTGACTTCCGGTTCAACCAACTTCAGAACGATTGCCGGACCTGCCGCGTAGCCTGGCGAGACAGGAATGCCAATGAAGCCGCCATCAAACCTCTTGCCGCTGCGTTCGGCGCTTGCCAAAGGGACTGCGACCGTTGACGCTGCTGCTTCCTCGGCTTCGCCAAAACCATCCTTGGCAGCCTGTTTCAAGGCATCGATTGCCGCAGATGCGTCCGGTCCCTCGGCCCAAACATGGATCGTTTCGCCGCGCCGCAAGCCCATGCTGGCAACGGCATTGATGCTCTTTGCATTGGATCGGCGCGTTTCATTGTCCGTTCGAGCAAGCTGTATTTTCGATGCAAATCGTCCAGCCGTCTGCACAAAGATCGCCGCAGGCCGAGCATGAAGGCCGAGCCTATTCCGTATCTCGATGACCGCATCAGCGGTAGGGCCTGATACAACCTCTGATCTTTGCTGTTCTTGGGCTGTGTTGGTCTCCTCCGGCGACGAAAGCTGGGCGGCTTTGTTGCCAAGAGAACCGAGCGCTTCTTCCTGCACCTGCTCGAGAGTTCCGCCAAGACTGGCCTGCACGGCCGCAGAAACCGCGCCTTCAACAATAGGCGCTGAACTCAACAGGAATTTGGATCTCTTCTCTAGCGGCAGGAACTCGAGGGCCATCTCCGCGCTCAAGACGGCGCTGCCCATATCCATCAATACGAGCACGCCGTCTTCGCTATAGGCTTCTTCCATCGCCCTTGCTATCTCTTCGGCGTTGGTCCCAAGGGGAGAGCTCTCGTCGCCGGTGCCGGCTGCTGTTGCGATTATCAGTGAGGATTGCTGCGTCATGAGCCCCGCAAGTTCAGCCACTCCCCGCGCGAGAGAAGGGCTGTGGGAAACAATTACCAAGTTAACCATGGCTTCACCTCTGGTCAGGTCGATTGTATGCAGTATGCGTCCTGTTCCGACTATAACGAACATGACAAGAATATCCAATAGGGACGTTGTTCAATTGTCAACTAACTCCCGATAATCCTTATTGATGTAGCTTCTTTCCAGGGACAGATTTCCTAGCGACAGTGGAGCAGCTCAGGGAACTGTCTCAGGCCTTTCTTGGCAAAGAGGGGATCTCATTGTCGTGGAAGAACGATGCGGTGCAGTGGATCCATGAGAACGGGAGCCGCACTGGGGAGCTGTGGTCCCAGGGTGAAATGACTCTTTACGATCATCATCGCCTTGATTGCAGAGAAGCTCGACTAGACATGCTGCTGCAGGCTGGTAGGGTTGCCCACTTGAAATGAGAAGGGACCATAACATCATTCGTAACGTTGCTAAAAATCCAAGTTTGAAGCATTGCTCCGTTTACGGCAGAACCTGGCGGCTTGGCGCAGAGTGCCAGCAGGGCTCCTGCAAAATGGAGCCGCTACCCAGAACGCGCGGTCACTTGCATTAGCCAGGCATTTGCTTCATTGATTGCCCTTCGACTCTCGTTGAACAGATCGCCAAACATGAAGAAGCCATGAATCATACCATCGTAACGCGAGAATACGGTTGGCGTCCCGGCTAGTTGGAGCCGCTCTGCGTAGCGTTCACCCTCGTCGCGCAGTGGGTCGTATTCGGCTGTGATAACCAGAGCCGGCGGCAAACCGCTCAAATCGGAAGCGCGGAGCGGCGAAGCGTATGGGTGGCTGGCCTCGCTAGCACTGTTTAAGTAATGCCCCCAGAACCAGACCATGCTATCTCGAGTAAGCAGATAGCCGTTCGCATAGGCGAGGTAAGAGGGGGTCGGAGGCTTATGATAATCAGTCACAGGGTAAATGAGAAGCTGGCCGCATAGGGGTGGACCACCCTCGTCTCGAATGCGCAAGGCGGTTACAGTTGCCAGGTTGCCGCCTGCGCTGTCGCCCGCCACCGCAAGCCGGGCCGGGTCGGCATTGAACTCGGCAGCATGTTCCGCTGCCCAGCGCGTAGCAGCCAAACAATCGTCAGGCGCTGCGGGGAATTTGTACTCCGGCGCAAGGCGATAATCAACGGAAACGACAATGCAACCCGTACCCCAGCAAAGGGTACGGCACATCTCTTCATAGCTGTCGAGGCTGCCCACTACAAATCCACCGCCATGAAAGAAAACCACCAGAGGGAATGGAGCCATTCCCACTGGTGTGTAGATGCGTATTGGGATTTCACCAGCTGGGCCAGGGATAGTGCGATTCACAATGATAGCGTTAGAGGCAGGTTTGCTGCTCTTCGGAATTTGCGCAAGCGCTACCTTGCGCGCCTCTGTGACAGTCAGTTTATGCATAGGTTTGCCGCCCATCATTCGCATCACAAGCAACAAGACGCGCATCTTCAAGCCAAGCGGCATTCCAATGCTCCTTTCAGGAATTGCAAGTTTCCCAACGGTCTAGCTCCCATAGTCTTTATTCTGGCAAGGCTGCACACGCATGATAGCACCGAATCGCAGCCTTAGGGACGTTGTTCAATTGTCAACTAACTTCCGATGCTCCTTATTAATATGGCTTCTTTCCAGGGCCGATTTTCTGGTAATGAGGAGCAACGGGCGAGAGAAAGCAATATGCCCTCCGATTCTACTCCCCCTGGTCCGGCTCATCGTCTTGTTGGAGCTAATCTTTCAGGCAGTCCTCAGTCCGCCGAGGATCCTGGCGACAGTCGAGAACCGCATAGATGCCGATGGTGTCACCATCGATCCTGTAGCAGATCGCGAAAGGAAATCGCTTTGACAGAAGGCGGTAGTACTTTTCGAAGTGGACTGGGTGTATTCCGCCAAAGAGAAGGAGGGAGTCGATGTCAGAGAAGAGGGAGTTGAGAAATATCCGGAAAGCAAATCAGCCTGGGCGGCGTCGAGGATCTTGATCCTCATTTTGCGAAATCGCGGATGCGCTTCTTGGCTTCTTCCCAGTTTGTAAATTGCTCCTGATCATTCAACA
>JBAXQG010000074.1:0-4658 GCA_037131855.1 bacterium | reverse complement strand
GATTCTCACGGAAAATGGAGAAGATTCCCTTCAGTCAGGCAACATGACCATTCATATACAACCAATAGCCTCGTGGCTGCTAAAGAAGTAAAAGGGGACAGATTTATTTATTGAGTACAGGCAAGCCGTTTTCCTCGCGGATCCCGTCGGCTGCCGATGGTTCAGCTACTGCGTACAGTTCGGCGGCCGTCAAGAAGAATGACTGGATGATAGTTCCCCTTGCCTTGGCCTTTCTGCCAGCGGGACAAATCGGGCGAAGAGCCATGCGACCAGTGCAAAAACACTAAAGCGGAAAAGAATGAGACTGATTTGACCAATGTTTCAACGGGGACAGGAATACTTGGAGGCGGAAAGGGATCTGGGGGGCGTGGTCAAGAAGATAATTGCTGTCATCTGAAGATGTGACCCCGTTGGCGGCTGTCTCCTCCAGCGGAATTCCTGTATCCTTGAGACGGGATGGATGATTTTCTGCAGAAACTGAAGGAACAGGCCGATATCGTGGAAGTAGTCGCAGGTTATGTTGCCCTGCGGCGAACGGGGAAGAATTACGTCGGCTTGTGCCCTTTCCACCAGGAAAAGACCCCCTCCTTCACGGTATCGCCAGAGAACAACATCTTTTATTGCTTTGGTTGTCAGGCTGGCGGCGATGCCCTGACCTTCCTGATGAAGGTAGAGAGCATCACCTTCCCGGAGTCGGTAGCCCTCTTGGCCGAAAAATTGGGGTTGCCTCTGCCTGAACGGCTGGGAGGCGGCGAACGCAAGGAACGGAAAGAATTCTTCTGGGCGCTCTATGAGGAAGCTACGGCCTTCTACGAGCGGATGCTGGAGGCGCCGGAAGGCAAGGCTGCGCGCGATTATCTAGCCCGCCGCGGCCTAGACGCTCCCACTTGGCGACGTTTCCGCCTTGGCTTTGCCCCGGAGGGAAACCGCCTGGCCACCCAATTGTCAGCCCAAGCCCCTCTCCCCCAGTTAGCCCAGTTGGGCCTGGCCAGCGAGCGAGGGGGCGGCAGCGATCTCTTCCGCAACCGCCTGATCTTTCCGATCATGGATCTGCGCGGACGGCCCATCGCTTTCGGCGGACGGGCATTGGACGAGCAAAGCCAACCGAAGTACTTGAACTCAGGAGCGACCGCCCTCTTCGAGAAAGGCCGGTCCCTCTATGCGCTGCATCTGGCCCGGCGAACAGCGACCGAGCGGCGCGCGCTGGTGGTAGTAGAGGGGTATATGGATGCCATCTCAGCGCACCAGCATGGCTTCGCCAACACCGTCGCCTCCCTTGGCACCTCCCTCACCGGAGATCAGGCCCACTTGCTCAGTCGCTTCACTCAACGGGTCTACCTGGCCTATGACATCGACGCGGCCGGGATCAATGCCACGTTGCGCGCGCTCGACCTGCTCCGCCCGCAGGGAATCGAGGTTCGAGTGGCTTCGATGGCTGGCTACAAGGATCCGGACAGCTTGCTCCGGGCACAAGGAGCAGAAGCTTTTTCACGCGCTTTGATCGATTACTTGCCCGGCGAGGAATTCATCTACCGCCAGATTGCCCAGCGACACAACTGGCAGGTAGAGGAAGAGAAAGCGCGCGCCATCCGCGAGATCCTAGCCCAGTTGATAGCCCGCTTGCCCTCAGCCCTGGAAAAAGAGAAGTTCCTCAAGCGGCTGGCTGTGGAGTCGGGCTGGGGAGAAGAAGTCCTGGTCAATGAACTGAATCGCCTCGGCGCGCCGCCCCCTACCCGGGGAGGCCGTCGCCGTGGGGCAGTTTCCCTGGAGGATCTGCGGCGCGCCGAGCGCACACTGCCGGTGCTGGAGGTTCGTTTGCTGCACCTGATCTTAAAACAGCCGACCTTGTTGGCTGAAAGCGGTCTCGACAGCCTGCGGCAGGATGACAACTCACCGCAGCAAGACAGCTCCCGGCAGGGTGTCCTGGCGAGCGTTCTGGAAGAGCTGGGGTTGCCAAAGATGCCTTTGGAGGATTTTCAGAACCCTATTTGCCGCAGCTTGCTGGCTGCTTGCCAGGAAGCCTTCCACGAGGGCAGTTGGCCTCCAACCTTCTCTCCGGAGGATCCTGCCGCCCCTCTTGCGGCTCGCTTGTTGATCGAACCGCTGAATGTGGCGGACATCCACCAGGAAGCCCGTCTTTGCTTGGAACGATTAAACCTGGAGAAGATTTCCCGCCAACTCCATCGTCTAAAAGATGAAATCTCCATCTTAGAGAAATCCGGCCCTAGCGAGCCTCTGCGCCTCAAACTGCAGCAATACCAAGACCTCTGCCAGTTGAAGGAGAAGGGAGCGCCAACGATGGATGGAAGAAACAGGGCTTGACAACGGTTTAATAATACGAGATAGGCAGCCTATCATCTCTAGGATTAGGGCCTTTGGAAGAAGAGCGAACCTTGAGTGCAGTGAAAAAAAAGAAGAAGACGATGATAGCGGATGACGTTTCGGAGCTCTCTCCTGTGAAAGGGCCTGAGGCGTTAGTTTTGATTGAGCCAGTGGTGGAGCCTGAGCCGGTGGTGGAGCTTACTCTTGTGATTGATCCTGACCCTATAATAGATTCTGACTCTTTGATAGGGCTTGAGCCTATGGATAGGGCGAGTGTTTTGGCAATCGAACTTGAAACCGTCCTGCCGATCGCCGAGCTGCCGCCCGAGGAAAAACCGGTAAGCGTCGTCGAGCCGCCGCCCGGCCTTCTGGCAGCTACCGCAGCTACTGTCGAGGTTCAAAGCAAAATCGACCACAAGTCAGTCATTGACTTGCTGGACCGCGGCAAGAAGCAGGGATCTCTTTCCTACAAAGAGATCATGGATGCGCTGCAAAAAATCCCGATGACTCCTGAACAAATCGATGAGATGTACCAGGATATGACCATCCAGGGGATCCTCATCCAAGACAGCCACATCATCGAGCCTCCAGAGGAGGAGCTGAAGGACGAATACCTGCTGGCCGGGGTAGATGTGGATGACCCGGTTCGCTTGTATCTGAAAGAGATCGGCAAAGTTCCGCTCTTGAAGCAAGTGCAAGAGGTGTCTCTGGCTAAGCTGATCGAGATCGGCGATCTGGATGCCAAAAAAGCCCTCATTCAAGCCAATCTGCGTTTGGTCGTCTCGATCGCCAAAAAATACGTTGGCCGCGGCCTGCTCTTTCTCGACTTGATTCAAGAAGGCAACCTGGGCTTGATCCGAGCTGCCGAGAAATTCGACTACAACCGCGGCTTTAAGTTCTCTACCTATGCCACTTGGTGGATCCGCCAGGCCATCACCCGCGCGCTGGCCGATCAAGCCCGCACCATCCGGGTGCCGGTTCACATGGTTGAGACCATCAACAAGCTGGTGAAATGCTCTCGTTCTCTAATGCAGCGCTTCGGCCGCGAGCCCACTGAAGAGGAAATCGCCACCGAACTGGGCACCACCAAAGAAAAAGTGCGGGAGATCCAGAAAGCCGCCCAGGAACCCGTTTCGCTGGAAGTGCCGATCGGCGAGGAGGAAGATTCCCACCTGGGCGACTTCGTCGAGGACAAGAAGATCACCCCGCCCTCTGACGCTGCCTTCCAAAGTCTCTTGCGGGACCAGGTGCAGAACATCCTGGCTACCCTCACCTACCGCGAGCAGAAGGTTTTGATCCTCCGCTTCGGCTTGGAAGACGGGCATCCTCGAACGTTGGAGGAGGTTGGGCACAGCTTCGGGGTGACCCGCGAGCGGATCCGCCAGATCGAGGCCAAAGCCTTGCGCAAGTTGAAGCACCCCTCCCGCTCGCGCAAGCTGAAGGACTTTCTAGAGTAGAAAGAGGAGAAACATGGCTGAGTACTGCAATTCCTGCGGGATGCCCCTGCAGGAGCCGGAAGTTCAGGGATTGGCGAAGGACTATTGTAAGTACTGCACCGACGAGTCGGGTGAACTTCTGCCCCGCGAGAAGATCCAGCAAGGGATCGCTGAGTGGCTGCGGGGTTGGCAGCCGGGGGTCGATGAGATCCAAGCACTGGCCCGCGCCGCTTCCTATATGCAGGCGATGCCTGCCTGGGCGGAGACAGCCGACTAGCTGAAGTCTGACCCAGCCCCATCTTGTAACCTCTTCCCGCCCCCCCTCTCGCTTCCAGAAGAAGGGGAATGTGGTTTTGTAGGCTCGACTCACTCCTTTCCCACCCGTCCCATCACGGCCCGGTTTCTTCTCAACCGAAGCGGCATACCCGGCTTGGACTACACTGTCAATCCCTATGTCGGGTGCAGCCATGCCTGCCTTTATTGCTATGCTGACTTTATGCAGCGCTTCACCGGTCACAACGAGCCGTGGGGGTCTTTCCTCGACGCCAAGACCAATGCGCCGGAGGTATTGGCTCGACAACTGCGCCGGGTGAAGGGAGGCCGGGTGATCCTTTCCTCGGTGACTGACCCCTATCAGCCAGCCGAGAGCAGCTTCGGTCTGACCCGCGCTTGCCTCCTGCTCCTGCGTGAAAGCCCTTTGGCAGTCTCCATCCTGACCAAGTCGCCGCTGGTGCTGCGCGACCTGGACCTTTTGCGCAGTATGCCCCAGCTGGAGGTCGGGATCAGCCTCTCTACCTTGGATCCTGCTCCAGCCAGCCTCTTTGACGGGTCAGCCCCTTCCCCCGAGGATCGATTGCAGGCATTAGCCGATTTGTCGGCAGCCGGCATCCGCACCTGGCT
>JBAXQG010000073.1:0-4851 GCA_037131855.1 bacterium | reverse complement strand
TCCAGCCTGCGGCAGCAAGTCTCCAGCCTGCGGCAGCAAGTCTCCAGCCTGCGGCAGCAAGTCCTTTGAGGACAATTACCCCTCAAGGGCCTCCAGAATTCGCTGGGGGGTGATGGGCAAACGCCTGAAAGAGATCCCCAAGGCATCCGAGACGGCGTTGGCAAAAGCGGCGGCTGCTCCAGCCAGAGGAGGCTCACCGATCCCTTTGGCGCCGAAGGGGCCATTGGAGGTCGCTTCTTCTACCGGGAGGAATCGGGTGGGAAGCCGCTCTGCAAAGGACGGGATCTGGTAATCGGCGAAATTGGCATTGCGAATCTTCCCGTTTTCTTCTAGCACTTCCTCCAGGTGGGCGAAGCCTAGCCCCATCAGGGAGGCGCCTTCCACCTGGCCTTCCACTCCCAGGGGGTTGATTGCCTTGCCCACATCGTGGCTGGCAAGATGCCTAAGCACGCGAACCTTTCCAGTCCAAGTGTCTACTTCCACCTCCATCAGGTGAGTTCCGTAGTTATAGGCGATGTAGATCTGGCCCTGGTGAGTCTCGTGATCGTATTGCGCGTCGGGGGCACGGGAGAAGGCCAGGTTCATCAAAGGAAAGCCAGTCCAGTAAGCGGCTGTAGCGACCTGGGCAAGCGGAATCTGAGCTTCTTGGTTTTCCCGCAGGTAAGCGCGGTCGAGGCCCAACTCGATCGCCTCAGCAGGGGCTTTCAACATCAGCCCAGCCATTTCCAACAACGAGGTGCGCACGGCCTGGGCAGCCATCCAGACTGCTTTTCCCCCTACCGTGGTGGTGCGGGAAGCCACGGTCGGGCCGGAATCATGGACAGTATCGGTATCCACCTGCCGGACGCTGATCTTCTCCAGGGAGACGCCCAGGATCTCGGCAGCAATCTGGGCCATGGCCGTGCGGCTGCCTTGCCCCAGCTCGGTCAAGCCCAACCCGACCAGGACGCTGCCGTCCTGGCTGACTTGGACGGAAGCGCCGACTACATCGACCCCTTCCGCCCCGTTGGAGATTCCCTGCATCATGGCGGCCAACCCCACGCCTCGCTTGAAGCGGGGGTTGTCAGCCGCGTGAGCCCTTTCCAAACAAGCAGGCCAGTCCCCTTCCTCTTTCACCCGCTCAAGGGTTTCTACCAATCCCACTGACTCGTGGAAGACCTGGCTGGTGGCATTGGCTTCGCCTACTGTCAGGGCGTTGCGCCGGCGAAGCTCCCAACGGTCGAGGCCCAGCTCGCGAGCTAGCGCATCGATTTGCGATTCTGAGGCAAACGTGACTTGCGGCACACCGAAGCCGCGCATCGCCCCGGCCTGACGTTTGTTGGTGTAGACGGCGCGGCAGTCCACCCGGAGATGGGGGATCTTGTAGGGGCCGGCCACATGGATCAACGCTTTCATGACCACGAAGGGGCTCTCCGAGGCGTACGCCCCTCCGTCAAGAAGGATCTCGGCCTGGCGGGCGATGATCGTGCCGTCACGCATGGCGCCGGTCTTGAGATGAATGATGGCGGCATGGCGAGCGTGGGAGCCGAGGAAAGAGTCTTTGCGGGAGTGAACGATGCGTACCGGGCGACCCAGCTTGAGGGCTGCCGCGCCTGCCAGCGAGCCCATCTCGGTCACCGCATCATCCTTGCCTCCGAAAGATCCCCCGACAAAAGGCTGCACAACTTTCACGCGGGAAGCGGGAAGTCCGGTGTTGACAGCAATGTGGCCTCGCAGGTGGAAGGGTGATTGGCAAGAGGCGTACACCGTCAAACGTCCGTCGCTCTCCGGCACGGCCAGCACTGCTTCCGGTTCGAGATAGGCGTGATCCTGGACGCTGGTGCGGTAGGCGTCCTCCACAATCACCTCGGACTGGGCGAAACCGGCTTCGACATCCCCCTTCAGAAGCTGCTTGGCAAAGGTCAGATTGCCGTTGGGGTGAATTTTGCGCGCTTCCGCGTGCAGGGCTTCCTCGGGGTCGAGGATCGGAGGAAATGGCTCAATCTCGGCCACGATGAGGGAAGCAGCCGCTTCGGCCTGTTCCTGGGTCTCCGCGACCACCAAGGCCAAAGAATCGCCTTCGTGGCGTATCTCCGGGCCAGCCAACAAGGGCTGGTCAAAGGGGGGAAGAATCCCGATCAGGTTGGGTCCGGGAAGATCTGCGGGGATGAGCACCAGCGCCACTCCAGGGGACCGGCGCGCTTCTTCCACATTCAGATGGCGAAGCAAGCCGGCTGCAACCCCAGCGCGACGCGCCACAGCTTGCAAGGTTCCGGGAAACTGGAGGTCAGCCGTATAACGAGCCCGTCCGGTGACCAGCTCGACTCCGTCAATCTTGCCAACAGGTTGACCGATGGTGCGGAAGGGAACAGTCAACGCATTATCTCCTGGGCGGCCAAGCGCACCGCCTTGATAATCTTTGAGTAGCCGGTGCAGCGACAGAAGTTGCCGCTCAAAGCGCGGGCAATCTCCTCCTCGCTGGGGTCCGGACAGGTATCGAGCAAACTCTTGGCAGCCAAAATCATTCCGGGGGTGCAGAATCCGCATTGCACGGCGCCAGCCTCGAGGAAGGCGGATTGCAAGGGATGCAGCGTCCCCTCTGGAGAAGCCAATCCTTCGATGGTCAATACCTCGCAGCCATCCAACTTGGCTGCCAATAGCAGGCAGGCATTGACCGGACGACCATCGAGGAGGATCGTGCAGGCGCCGCATTCCCCGCGTCCACATCCTTCTTTCACCCCGGTAAGTCCGAATCCCTCGCGCAAGAGGTCAATGGCGCGCAAGTCGCCGTCGATAGAGGTGGAAACAGGGCGGCCGTTCAAGCAGAATGCGATGGGGACAGCTTTCAAATCCATCCTCCCTTGCTGCCGCAATCTGTCGAGCTGCCGCGGCGGGGGTTGATCTCGCTCATGAATACGCCTCCTGTCCTGAAAGGGATGCCAGAGCATCGCGGAAAAGGGCCTGGACCACCGAGCGGCGATAGCGATCGGAGGCCCGCTGGTCACAGATAGGCCGGATCTCCGCTGCCAATCGTAAAGAGGCCTGCGCGATCAATTCGCGATCAAGACGCTGTCCTTCAAGGATACGCTCCACAGCAGGAATGCGGATCGGTGTGGGGGCAGCGGAACCGACCGCCAGGCAAGGTTGCCGGAGGATCCCCTCCTTCCAGTAAGCGGAGATGGCCAGGTTGACCTGGGCGATAGTCTGGGCTCCCCGCCCACCTATTTTCTGGAAGGCTGACCTCCGTTCATCCTGAGAGGACGAGCGCGTCAGCGGGACGCTTATCTCCACCAGCAGCTCGCCCCGGGTGAGAATGGTCCGCTTGGGTCCAATAAAAAAAGCTTCGGCAGGTATTTCACGCTCTCCGCTTGCACTGCGCAGCCGGAAGCGGCCGCCCAGGACAAGGAGGGGGCTGAGGGTGTCACCGCAAGGAGAGGCGTTGCAGATATTCCCCCCGATGGTTCCCAGGGCACGGATCTGCGGGGAACCGATCCAACTGGCGCCAGCGCGCAAAGCAGCCGGCAAGAGTGGCGAGGAGGCGACATCAGCCAAGGTGGTACACGGGCCGATCCGGATCTCTCCGCCTTCCTCTTGGACACCGATTAGCTCCGGCAGTTTGCTGATATCCAGCAAGCACTCAGCTTGCACCGTTCCATCACGCACCAGCAAGGTCAAGTCGGTGCCCCCAGCCAGGGGGAGGCAATGTTCCTCCTGGCTGAGGATCTGCAAGGCCTCGGCCAGACTGTGTGGAGTGATGTACCTGGCCATGCGCGATTGCCTAGAAATTGACCGTGGCGCTCATGGTCAGCGCCATGATCGCCTTCTGCACGTGCAAACGATTCTCGGCCTGATCAAAGATGATGCTGGCGGGACTATTGAGAACCTCGTCGGTCACCTCGGTATTGCGCGAGATAGGCATGCAATGCATGACCATGCAATCTTTTCTAGCCATCCCTACGACTTTCGCGGTGACGCACCATTCCTCCTTGAGGGCCGCTTTTCGCGCCTGGAAGGTGGCGTCTCCCTGGAAGTGGGTCTCCAAGCCCTTGGCAAACATCTCTGGGGACACCCAGGAATAAACGTTGATAAAATCGGCGTCATGGACCGCTTCTTCATAGGAACGGACCAAAGAAATCTTGCCCCCGGAAAGGGAAGCGCATTCCTGGGCGCGCCGATACACATCCATGTCTGGATCAAATCCTTCCGGGCAGGCGATGACCAGCTCGAAACCGAGCTTTCCAGCCATCAGCATGGTGGAATTGGTCAGGCCAGCCGGGGGGTTGGCCGTGCGGTAGCCCCAACAGAAAGCGACCTTGGCCTTGCGCAGGTCTCCCTTCTTTTCCACCATCGTCTCCGCGTCAGCGAAGGCTTGGCAAGGATGTTCCACCGGGCTGGAAGCGTTGATCACCGGGATGTCGGCGAATTCTGCAGCGGAAAGCTGGCGCGCCTGGCCGATGGAGCGGTAGGCGATGCCGTCGCAGTAGCGGGAGATGGTCTTGATGGTGTCATGCCAGTCTTCCTCCTGGGCTTCGCCCACCCACAAACGGTGGGGGTCCAGCCAGAGCATGTGCCCGCCCATCTGCTGTACGCCGGTCTCGAAGGAGATGCTGGTGCGGGTGGAAGGAGTCTCAAAGATCGCCGCCAGGCTTTTTCCCAAAAGCAAGGGATTGTATCGCCCCATCTTCAGCTCCCGTTTCAACTGCCGGCCGACATCGATGATGAACTCGATCTCTTCCGCGGAAAAACCGTCGATGCTGATGCAATCTCGTCCCTTCAAGTTCTGCATATTATTTCCTCCTATTTAAGTATCATTCTCGACAGAACACCCTGCCGGGGGCTATCGAGCTGCCGGGGGCTATCGAGCTGCCGGGG
>JBAXQG010000072.1:0-4881 GCA_037131855.1 bacterium | reverse complement strand
TGGCCTGGCGGGTGGTTTCGGTAGTGGCGATCAAAAAGCTGTCGGCAAAAGCGGAAATCCCGCGGAGATCCAGCGTCACTACCTCCTCGGCCTTCCTTTCCAGCATCAACTCCACGAATGCATCAACGCGCGTCTCTAGTTCGACAGAACTCGCTGCCGCGAGCTGTTCAGTTGCCGCGAGCTGTTCAGTTGCCGCGAGCTGTTCAAATGCTGGGGACTGTTCAGTTGCCGCGGGTTGTTCAGTTGCAGGCGGCGTAGCCTCAAGCTCTGCAGTAGCAGGCTGTGCAGCCTCAAGTTGTTTAGCCACAGGCTATCTGTTCCTTTCTCTCTTGATAGTGTTTTTCCTTCATGATGGTCGCAGCAACCAATGGTGGAACCAGGTAACGAATCGACCGGCCGCTGCGTACCCGGTCGCGGATTTCACGAGAGGACAAAGCCAGACCAGGGGTGTCAATCAAGTGGACGCGGGGGTGGCCTAACAAGGGGAAGGATGGCGGGACTTGATAAGGAGGGCGGTTAACGACCAACAGTTCGGCCAACTGCAGCACTTCCTCGGGGTCACGCCAGGAATCGAATTCCAGCACAGCGTCCAGTCCGGTGACGAAGAACAAGCGCCAATCAGGGTGGCTGGCACGAAAATAACGCAAAGTGTCGGCTGTGTAGGAAGGGCCGGAGCGCTCTAGTTCCAGGCGCGAACAAGTAAAACTTTCATTCTCAGCGATGGCCAGAGCAACCATGGAAAAGCGCGCCTCGCCATCAGCCAATTCGTCCTTGGGCCACACCGGCCTACCGCATGGGAGGAAGATCACCATTTCCAGGTGGAAGCGTTCCCTCGCCTCTTCCGCGGCCGACAGGTGTCCGTAATGGACGGGGTTGAAGGCCCCACCCATCAAGCCAATGCGGCGCTCAGCGTTCACCTGAACCTTCCTCTTGCCGGTAGTCGAATTCATCCGTACCGATCCGCACGGTATCCCCATCCTTCACGCCCAGTTTGCGCAACTCACGTTCCACGCCCAGGTGAACCAACTGTTTCTGAAGACGCTTGACGCCCTCCTCGTTGTCCAGATCGGTGCGAGACACTAGCCTCTCGGCTGCCAACCCTTCCACTTGGAATAGACCCTCACTGAGCTTGCGCACTTGTATTGCTCGCTCATCGTCGGCGGCCAAGGTGTAGACGCGACGAGTTGGCGCCAGTGCCGGAATGGGAGGCGCCGCGGCCAGCACTTTCAGCAAAGCTTGACGCAGATCCTCCAGATGGGTCCGTTCCAAGGCCGAGGTTGATAGTACGAAGAGCCCCGATTCTTCAGATATGATCGCGGCAATTCGCAACACCTCGGCGGGGGAGGAAAGATCCTCCTTGCTCAATATGACCAAGGCTGGCCGTTGGAACAAAGCTTGGTCGTAGCGGAAGACTTCTTCCCTCAAGGTGGCGAGGTCTAAGAGTGGATCGCCGGAAAGGTCCAGCAGATAAGCCAGAACCCGTGATCGCATGGCATGCCGGAGAAAGTAATGCCCCAAACCTGCGCCTTGCGATGCGCCATCGATCAGGCCGGGGATCTCAGCCAGCACAGCTTGCTGCTGGTTGGGCAAGGTAATCATCCCCAAAACAGGCTCGATGGTGGTGAAGGGGTAATCGGCAACCTTCGGCGAGGCCGCGGAAAGCGCGCCCAATAAAGTGGATTTTCCGGCGTTTGGCTTGCCGATCAAGCCGATGTCAACGAAGAGAAGCAGCTCCAGGGCTAATTCCACCTCCTCGCCGGCGTCTCCTCGCTCTGTCAAGCGGGGAGCTCGATGGGTAGAAGTGGTAAAGGAAGCGTTGCCGCGCCCGCCGCGCCCGCCCTTGGCCACGGTGATGCGCTGCCCCGGGTTGACCAAGTCGGCCAGGAATTGCCCATCTCGACGAGATACTACGGTTCCCTTGGGCACCAGCACAGTCAAGTCTTTGCCTTCAGCGCCGGTCATGTTGGAACCCTGGCCTGGCTTGCCCGGGGCGGCCTCGAAAAACCGCTTGTAGGTGAAGTCAAGGAGCGTATCGAGGTTGGAGCTGGCTTCCAGGATGACATCGCCACCGCGTCCGCCATTCCCTCCCGAGGGTCCCCCGTTCGGGACGAATTTCTCCCGGCGAAAGGCCAAACAACCATCGCCGCCGTGCCCGCCGCGGAGGGTGATAGTTGCCTTATCTACGAACATCGCATGAAGGAAACGAAACAGGCTCCGAAAGAGGAGCTTCGAAGCCTATTGTCTGGGAGATGAGAGTGTTCAGGCGAAAACGCTGACGCGCTTCTCGGTTCTCCCGACACGCTCGAATTTGACGAAACCATCCGTTGTAGCGAAGAGAGTGTAATCGCGGCCAAGGCCAACATTTTGCCCTGCTTTGATGCGTGAACCGCGCTGCCGTACGATGATTGAACCCGCCGTCACATACTCTCCTCCAAAACGCTTCACACCCAATCGCTGGGCGTTGGAATCGCGCCCGTTGCGCGACCTGCCGCCGGCTTTCTTGTGCGCCATCTAGCTCTCTCCTTCCTGCCCAGGATAAGTGATCTCCTCGACGAGGAGGGTAGTTACATCTTGGCGGTGTCCGGCCATACGATGAAAGTTGGTTTTCGCTTTGTACGTATAGACCTTTATCTTCCGGTCGCGACCCTGTTCGAGAACGGTCACTCGAAGAACCGCCCCTTCTACAAAGGGTTTCCCGACCAAGACCTTGTCCCGGTCGACGATCATGGCCACCTTGGTCAACTCCAAGGTCTGCCCTACTTCGCCGGTCAGGCAATCCACCCTGAAGGTGGCATCGGGTTGAACCTTGTGTTGTTTTCCACCGATCTGCACAACTGCGTACATACGAGTTCCTTCCCTGAGATAGTCGTGCAATTATAGTCTCGGCCTCAGTATCTGTCAAAGCCGCGGAATGCAACAAGCGATAGAAACGGCTCGCGCTCAGGGTGTCGGCGCAGTCCCACTGAGGTATTGGCTAAAAATATAGCCGGTTTGCCCTTCGAAGGTGACCTTGGTCCATTGTCCCTCAACCTGAAGAAATAGGACCTCAGTGCCCTTCATCAGGGTCTGGAAGATCTCCGCATCCGTGCTTGGGCTTGCCCGAAAACGAACCTCGTCATCGGTGACATATTTCTTGATCGCGGTGGGAGAAGGTTTGGGGGTGGTTGGCGATACAGTGGGGATTTTGGTGGGGCTTGCCGTAACGGTCGGGGTGGCGGGCGTGGTTGTAGTCGTGGGTGTCTCCGAGGGGGGTTCCCCTCCGCATCCACTAACCAAGGCCAAGAGCACCAGTCCGAGCGCAAGCAGTCTGCTGATCCTACCGTTCATTCCTGCCTCCTTTTCTGAGCTATTTCTATTATAGCGGCTTCGATGGCTTTGGAGGAGGTTTCCGTTGGATTTCTGCCCGCTTTCTGCCGATTTTTGTTCGATTTCTTTGCCAAAGCCGGAGCGCTGCCGTTACAATGAACCGTACCAAGCAGAAAGAGGAGCAATAGATGCAAAGGTACGGAGGGCAACGATGCTGAAAGAACTGTTGGATGACCTGCTCAACCTGGGGTTGGGCACAGCCGTTTGGACCAAGGAGAAAGCGCAAACCGTAGTGGACTCCCTGGTCAAGCAGGGGGAGATCGGCAAGGAAGAGAGCAAGGGCTTGGTAAAAGGACTGATCGAGAAGGGTGAAGAAGCGCAAAAAGAGATCCGTAAGCAGTCCGAGAAAGTCTTTGCAGAGATGTTGGCGAAGTCTGGTCTGCCGACACGAAAGGAAGTCTCTGAACTGAAGGCAGAAATCGAAGAGTTGAAGAAAGCGCTCAAGAAGGAAGCTAAAGAAGTAAAGAAGGAGGTCGAGGGATAACCTCTACCCATCAAACCAAACCTCGCCCCTACCCCGCAGATGATCGGCAAAGCGCCTCGGAAGTCCTAGGCTAGGTTATTCAATGGCTCGTTATCGTTTCTTCCGCAATGTCCGCCGGCTGGGTCAGATCCTTGATGTCTTGGCCAAGTACGGGTTCGGAACCTTTGTCGATCGAACCGGCCTGGATCGGTCGAAATTGGGCAGCCGTCTCTTTCGCACCCCAGATGGCAAGGAGCCCCACGATGTGCCGGCTGCTGTCCGCTTTCGGAAGGTCTTGGAGGAATTGGGGCCGACCTTCGTCAAATTCGGCCAGATCCTCTCTACCCGGCCTGACCTGCTCCCGCCGCGCTACTGCAACGAATTGCGCAAGTTGCAGGATCACGTTCCCCCTTTTCCTTTCGAAGAGGTGAAGGCTGCTGTGGAGAGGGACCTGAAGAAGCCGCTGGAGGAGATCTTCCGCCACTTCTCCCAAAAGCCGGCAGCTGCGGCTTCCCTTGCTCAGGTTCACCTGGCGACGCTCCTCGATGGCAAGAAGGTGGTCGTCAAGGTACAGCGGCCTCGGGTCAAGGAGATCATCGACGAAGACCTGGACATCTTGACCTATCTGGCTCGCCTGGCCAACCGCTACGTGGAGGAGCTAAAACCTTACAACCCGTCGCAGATGGTGCAGGAATTCCGCCAGGCGATCCTGAAAGAGCTGGACTTCACCATCGAAGCCCGCAATACGGAACGCATCCGGGAAATGTTCAAGGATGATGATACGGTCTATGTGCCCCAGGTCTACCCTGCCCACTCCAGCCAGCATGTTATGGTGATGGAGCGGATTGAGGGGATCAAGCTCTCCGACATGAGGGCCATAGAAAAAGCCGGGTTGGATCGTAAGCAGTTGGCCATCAATGGTGCGAATGCTTTTCTCAAGCAGATCTTCGTCTACGGCTTCTTTCACGCCGATCCCCATCCCGGCAACCTCTTTGCTCTGGAAGGGAACTGCGTGGCTTTCATCGACTTCGGCATGGTCGGCCGCCTGCACA
>JBAXQG010000071.1:0-4890 GCA_037131855.1 bacterium | reverse complement strand
GGATAGCTGAACTACGCTAAAGGTAGGATTACCTACTTGAAATGAAAAGGAACCAAAAAGAATGGCTGCTCTTATAGTAACTTCGCTGCGATGGAACGTGACACCCAGGTAGCGATGAAGACGGCAACCAATGTACCCAGCCAACCGATTCCGACCAGCAGCCATAGTGTTGACGACAGAGCCTCCGGCTCCCGAAGGGAACGACCGGCGAGGACGAATCTTTTTTTACCCCTTGGTAAGGGACGACTACGATGGCGTTGCGTACCCCAGGGCGGGGTTGCCAGGTGACCCTGTTCTCCCCGCGTTCGAGGGCAGAAGTCAGCACCCCCCAAGGTACTGCTGGCGCCGACTGGTCCAGCTCGCCCGACTAGGCTAACGGCTAACCTTGTTCATCGTAGATTACCAAGAAAGCTGCCAAGCTTCGGGCGATGTCGATGGGGTGTGTGCCGGTCAAAGTGGCAGGGTCTTCCCCTCTGGCTAGCGTTGCGGCTGCGTCTTCAGCCATTGCGCCTGAGGCTGGTTGGCCTCCAAGCGAATTTGCTGTTGGGCGACGACATAAACGATTCCGCACAGTAGGTAACCGCAATCGCAATCGGTATCCATTGTCGCCAGATTTGCACCGATAATCGTTGGGAATATTTCTCCTCGATACTCTCCATTCTCCTGGTCATCCCTTTCCCCGCAGAAAAGACGCTCGAAGAAAAAAGCATCTCAGCCGGCAATGGTTGGCACATACGCAAGATAGTGTTCCCAGCCTTCCAGCAGCTCGCATACGATCGCGCTTCCTACTCTCAAGATCGTCTCCAGCGATTACCCGTGGCATCCTCGAAGGCGAATGAATGGACACCGCGGCAAGCCGGTCCGTATGCAACTGTAGAGCAGTATTCACCATGGTTCTTTCAGCATAGAGCTTCCACCCTTCGCGATCAATACGATCCACTGGAGAGCGTGGCAAGTATGACAAAGTTGCGAATCGTTCCCTCTTCCCTGTTGGTTCATCTGAGACGACAAACATAAACGGGATTAACTTCCCTTGCCCCTGTTATCTGACATAGATGTAATTGAGATTTCCCGGCCAGGGAGAACGAATCAAACAGTGTCGACTCTCCACCACCAGAGGAGGGTGTATCCCCATCGGGCTTCTCCCGTTATACTGTGACGCGATGGTTCCAGGCCGGTCTCCTCAAATCCGCCATGCCGCTCCAGCCAAGCGCCTTCCCCGGCGTCTTTTCGGAGCATGGCAAGGCCTGGCTTTGGGGCTTCTACTGTTGATTCTCATGGCAGCTTTGCTGCTCCTCTCCAGCCAGCCCAACCTGACCTTGTCCCCCTCCTCGCAGGCTCGCCTGGCATACGTTGCTTACAGCGACAATCCCCTCAACGAGCAAACCCTGGCAGGTGTGCGTGAAGGCTTCGCCGCGGCCGGCTGGGAGGAAGGAGTGGATTTCTCGCTGCGCCTTTACAATGCTCAGGGTGAACTGGGAACGCTCATCCAGATCCTCGACGAAGTCCGGCAGAATCCTCCCGACCTCCTCCTGACCTCGGGAACCCCCGCCCTACAGACTGTCTTGCAGAGAATCCAGAACATCCCGATGGTCTTCGGCAACGTGGCCTACCCCCTGATCACCGGGGTGGGGGAATCCTTTCAGCGACACCGGCCGGATATCACCGGGATCAGTGTAGCGCCGGACTTCGAAGGCACGATCGATCTGCTCCTGCGGTTGTTTCCTCACCTACAACGGGTTGGAACCCTCTTCTGCCCCGGGGAGATCAATGCGGTGGCCTCCATCGAGGAATTTCAACGGGCTTCGCAGAACGCCGGCATCGAGCTGATTACGATACCGGTGAATTCCTCCTCGGATGTGGCCGATGCCGCCATGGCGTTGACTGCCCAGGGGCTGGACGCCATTGTTCAGATCGTCGACAACCTCACCAGCGGATCGATGGTCAGCATCATCAACGCAGCTCGCGCCAGTCGCACGCCGATCTTTGCTTTTCAGGCCGATCCCGTGACCAAAGGAGCAATTGCTGCACGCGCGCGCGACTACGACCAGGGCGGGAAAGACATGGCCCGGCTGGCGATGAAGGTGCTGAGAGGAACCTCGCCTGGGGATCTCCCCATCGAGCTGGTCAGTGAAACCCTCCTGCTCTTCAATCTGGATGCGGCTGGGGAATTCAACGTGAGCATCCCGGGGGATCTGCTGGCTCAGGCAGACAAGGTGATCGGAAAACCAGTAACACCCTAGGATCTGATCCGCGGCGAATTCCGGGACCGAACAGATCGGCTGGGACTTCCGTTTCCGTCCAGCTTTGCCGATACCCGTCGTCTGAACGATCCGGTCCACTCTTTTATACCTTTTACCCTATTTCTGACGATCCTTGACATTTTGATTATTCTGTATTATCTGTATTTTCTGAATATATATCAATCGGGAAAGGAACGAGATGGATTCCATAGAATACGAAGCGGACTGCTCCACCCCAACGGAAGACACCAGCCCATGCTGCAAAGTCATGGCCATTGTCGGTGTGGACGCCAAAGGCCAGATGGTCTTGCCCAAGGAGCTGCGGGAAGCCGCGGGGATCTCGCCAGGCGACAAGTTGGCCATCACTGCCTGGGAGCGGGAAGGAAAAGTTGTGGCCCTATGCCTGACACCGGCGAACCAGTTGGCGGAAACGATTCAGTCATTGTTGGAACCCTTGATGAGAGGTTCCAGCTCGAACAAAGGAAAGGAGTAAAAAAGATGGAAAGAAGCGACATCCACACCATCGTGCGGCAAGCATACGCTGAGATAGCCTCCAGAGGATCGTGCGGTTGCGGTTACGGAAATTGCCCAGCGCCTTCCTTGGAGACAGTGGCCGGCAAACGCATGGGCTACAGCGATGAAGAGTTGGGCGCGATTCCCCAGGAAGCCAACCTGGGGCTGGGCTGTGGGAACCCCACCGCCCTGGCTGGCCTCTCCAAAGGAGAAGTAGTCCTGGATCTCGGTTCGGGGGGCGGGATCGATTGTTTCCTGGCAGCCTCCGCTGTCGGCGAGGGAGGGAGGGTGATTGGAGTGGACATGACCCCTCCGATGATCGACCAGGCTCGGGCCACTGCCCGAAGCCACGGGTATGGCAATGTGGAGTTCCGCCTGGGGGAGATCGAGAACCTGCCGGCGGCTGATACTTCGGTGGATGCAGTGATCTCCAATTGCGTCATCAACCTTTCCCCCGACAAGCCCCGCGTCTTTCGGGAAGCCTACCGCGTGTTGAAACCTGGGGGCCGGTTGATGGTCTCGGATATCGTCCTGGTGGGCGAGCTGCCCGCTTTGGCGAAGGATTCCCCCGAAGCCTATGTATCCTGTTTGGCAGGAGCGGTATCCAAGAAGGACTACCTGTCTGCGATCGGCAAGGCCGGTTTCCAGCAGGTGGAAATCCTAAGCGAGCAACCAGCCGGAGCCAAGCGGCCAAATAAGGAATCCTCCTCCCCAAGCGAACATGAAGCAAAACCTCGCCAGCCGACAACGGTGGAAGAGTTGCAAGCTTTCGACCAGCAGCTCGCTGCAGGGGAATTGGAGGTTTTTGCCACCAGCATCCAGGTGCGTGCGTTCAAGCCAGCCTAACAAATAAGGGGACAGATTTATTTACTCACACCCGGTTTTCTAGTTTCTTTTCGATTTCATCCACAGGATCCTTCGCTGTGCTCAGGATTGGCTGCCAGTCAATTGCTCCCATGGAGCGACGATTGGATCAGCTTCCATTCTCCCACCGCAATGGTTTCTTTTAGAGAAAAGGAGACAAATCCAATTCTAAGAACAAGGTTCCCTTGGCATAGAAAATAAATCTGTCCCCTTTTCAAAGGATAAGGCGTCCCGTTGGGGACGCCTTATCGATGGTTAGCGTGTGCGAAAAACGGCTTTGCCACGGTCCTCTGGGAGGAGCGGCGCTTTTCAGGCCAGGCGTGTCCTGCGGGAGAACCACCATCCGCCCGCACCGAGTAGTGCCAGCGATAGAAGACTCAGCGCCCAGGGACTCATGCCGGGCATGGGGGCCGGGGGAGGCGGCGTTGTTTGGCTATGAAACCAGGTGTCGCCAAGCTTGATGTTGTTACTTTCTCCCCCGAAGAGGAGCACTCCCGAGGGGGTGGCGGCCATGGCGTGGGCGACTCGCGCGGACGGTGTGGTGGTGGGGAATAGTTGGGACCAGGTGCCAGTGGCGGTATTGAACAGCCAGGTGTCGCCGAAAGTGCTGCTGCTGTTCACTCCCCCGAAGAGGAGTACCCCCGAGGGGGTGGTGGCCATGGCGTGACGATAGCGTGCGGACGGTGAGTCAGAGCCGGTGTTGAGTAGACTCCAGGTGTTGGTGGACGTATTGAACAGCCAGGTGTCGTTGCGTAAGCTGCTGAATAATCCCCCGAAGAGGAGCGCCCCTGAGGGGGTGGCGACCATGGCGTGGAAATTACGCGCAGACGGTGAGGAAGGAGATTCGATAGTGGTAGGCACAAGAGTCCAGGTGTCCCCACTCCACCCTTGCAGGAGCGGCGAGGGACGGGAAGGATCAAAGATCGGCGCCTCCCCTGCGGATGCATCGGCTGAGGTTGTGGAGACTTCCTGGCTGCCGAGAAGGGGGCTTTCCGCCAAGGTTTGGATGGCCGCCGGAACCCTGAGAAAGGCTCCCGTCGCCACCAACAAAGCCAGGAAGACGATCAGCGCTCGCCTCCCCAGGATGAATCGGAACTCTTTCACTGCTGTTCTCCTTTTTCCATCCTCTCAGGATGCGAGCTTGATTTAGTCTTGGGGGGGGGATGAGGATCCCGGGGGAGGAACAGCGGATCTCCCCGAGATTCCGTCTCTCTTATCAACCACTCCGTTATCATAGCACTGGAAGGCGTTCGCCTACGATTTCCCGAAA
>JBAXQG010000070.1:0-5066 GCA_037131855.1 bacterium | reverse complement strand
GAGCTGGTAGGCGTTTCCGGAGATCATCGTGTTTTTTACTCGGCCGGTATTCTCACCATAGCGGAGGAGGAAACCGAGGCCGACGTTGTTGGAGAACTCGCCCTGCGCCACGTTTCCTTGCCCCAGGCCGATCACATCTTCTACCAGCAGGACGGCGGGGAGCGCTTTGAGGACCTCGGCCATGGACCTGTCCCCCGGCGCCAGACGCCAGGCGCCGCTATCGATACCGGGAGGCGCCGCATACCCGGGCCGGAATCCATTGCCGGTAGCAGTCCTGCCAGCCAGGCCAGCTGTTTTCAGGTCGTAGAGGAAGCCTTTCAATTGGCCTCTTTCGATGAGCGCTTTGGGCGACGTCGGCAGTCCTTCATCATCGAAGGGGGCAGAGCTGATGGCGTAATCCCGGCAAGGATCGTCCACCAGGGTAAGGCGGGGATCGAGAACTTGACGCCCTTCCTTTCCTTCCAAGGGGGAGATATGGCGGAAGACGGCCCGGCCATTTAATCCGAACTGCAGGGGCAGGAGAAGCAGTACTATACTCTTGGGGATGCAGAGTAACGGCATCGGGCCGGAGGGAATGGAGACGATCGTTTTAGCCCAATTCAACCGCTCCAAAATGCGCTCAGCCAGGGCGATCCCCTCTACCTCAGCCAACCGTCGAGAAGCGCTCTGCTCGTATAGGGAGAGGATGTCCCCCTCTTCTGTGCGCCGAACCTCCACGCTGACGCTGAAGGAAGTGCGGCGGTAGGACATCTCCAGTCCAGTTGAATTCACCAAATGTACCGTCTGAACTGATTTTTGCAGGGATGCGTCAACCTGCAGGGCTGGATCAGCGCTTAACAGACGGTCAATCAGGACGTGACCCCGCTCGATCATCTGCGTTACCTCCACTTGCTCGACTTCAGGGTCGAAGCATTGCACCGAGGAGGGGTTTGCAGCAGAGGGGAAGTGAAAGGAAGCTGGCCCGCCCAGCTCTACCGATTCCAATGCCGCTCGAGTCAAGCCCTCCGCGTCGCTCCAATCCCCGGAGGAGGCGAACCCCAACTGCCCGTCCCGAATCACGCGCAGCGCTCGCCCTCTGGTTTGCACCAGCTTGGCTGACTCCAATCGACCGAACGTGAATGACACCGGCCAGGCCAAGGTCTCGGTCTCGAAGACCTCCGCTTCGCCCACTTGCCCTTTCATCGTGTGTAGGATTTCTTCTGCCTTGATCTCTCTCATCTTCTCTCTCCTATCGCCCGCCCAAGGTCAGCTCGCGGATGCGGATGTGCGGCGCCCCGACAGTTACCGGCAGGCCGCTCTGCCCTCCCTTGCCGCAACCTCCAGCCGAACCGAGCAACTGCAGGTCATCGCCGATGGCATCGATCCGTGTCAGAGTTTCGAAGATATTCCCGGTCAAGACCACGTCGCGCAGCATCTCGCCGATCTTCCCGTCCTTGATCTCGTAGGCGTACCCGGCGCTGAAGGTGAACTGTTCCAACTCGGTCTGCCCGCCGAATGCACTGCAGGCGTAGATCCCCTGGGAGATGCCGGCGATCATCTCGGAGAAAGGTACAGTGCCTTGGTCAATATAGGTGTGGCGCATGCGAACGATCGGCTCGAAGCGATAGGAGACGGCGCGAGCATTCCCGGTAGGCTGTGCATTCATTCGCTTAGCCGTCTCGCGGTTGTGCAGGAAGCCCTCCAGCACGCCATTGCGAATCAGGTGAACGCGACGACGTGGGGTTCCTTCGTCATCGTAACGGGTATTGCCGCGTTGGCCTGGGCGGTCGCCGTCGTCGATCACATTCAAATCAGGCGGTCCGAAGCGGCGGCCGGGACCAAGCACTTCGCGCAACCGGTTATTTTTAGAAAGGAAGTCAGCCTCGCAGAGGTGACCGAAGGCCTCATGGATGAAGACCCCGGCCAAGAGGGGGTCGAGAACCACAGTGTAGACTCCCCCTTGGGCAGGCTTCGCCTCCAGCAGGGCTTCTGCTCGTCTTGCAACCTCTTCCGGGATCGCTTCGCGGCTCAAGGCTGCCTCAAAGCCAGCGGAACGTCCGTCGCTATCGAAAGCGGTCTGGATATCCTGGCCGCACCTTGCTGTGGCCATAAAGCGGACAGTCACATCCGGCCGCTCCTCGCGAAGGTAAGTTCCTTGCGAGTTGGCGAAGGTCACCTCGCGAAAGAGGTCGGCGTACGTGGCCCCGGTCATCACCAGACGTCCTGGATTGGAACGAAGGATGTTATTGTACTCAGCCAGCAAGGCCTGTTTTCGCCGAAGGGAGACAGCGCGGAAATCCTGCTCCATGGCGGCCGGGAGATCATCCTGAAGAGGAGGCAGGGGTGCTAATTCGACGGGTTCCAGGACTTCGCGGCTCACTGCGGTGGCGATGCGGGCAGCTTCCTCCACATAGTGCTCCAACTCATCCAGTTGGTTGAAGACAGCGATCCCCCAGCCACCCCGCACCAAGGCGCGAACCATCCCGCCCGCATCGTTCGATGACTCCAGGTGTTCCAGGTCTTCGTTCTGGTAGGAAACCTGGGTCCATTGACGGCGCTCCAGGCGAATCTCGGTGTAGTCAGCGGGGCTTTTCTCCAAAACCCGCAGGATTCGATCCTTCATCTTGGCCCTCCTTCAAGGCGGTCTGCTGCAACAATTATAGCTTTTTACCTAGCGTAGGGGCGGCGCATGTGGCGCTCTTACATCGGTCGGGATTAATCTGGGCGGGTTTGAAACCCGCCCCTACCCGGCCAACTCCAGGCGAATCTCCAAACCGGTTATTTCCGATGGCCACTCCCCGCGAGGGTCGCGCAAGGTCAGCAACACGGTCTCACCGCTTTTCAAGGACAAGTTCAAGGGCCTCTCCCCGCCCGCTCGAAGGAGATCGGCCAGGGCAACCTTAGCCCGGGGGGCAGTCAGATCGCCGACGAAGAGCCACAACAGAAGCTCACCAGAGAGCAAGGGAAGGAAGCTGCCCTGAACGCTCGCCATCAATTTCCGGATGCGAGAAGGGCAAGGGAGCGGGCATTTTGCCAGGCGGGAGTCGAACAGCACCGCTTGGCCGCCGTGGAAAGAGGGAGTTCCGTCGAAGAGAGAGAGGATTCGCGAACCCCTGGGAAGCGAAACTTCTGCCTCGGGAGCGCCTTGCAGGGCGGCTCGAGCTCTCCCCGTCTTCATTTTCCGGCTGCTGATGGGGGTCGCATCCAAGGCCATTGGGGGCGCCCCGGCTGCAAAAGAATAGGCCATCATCGGCGGAGGGGCCAGAAAGGAACCTGACCATCCAGCGGGGAGGGCATTGGCCACGATCACCGTTCCTTCGGCCTTCTTCCCTTGTTCCTTGCGGATGGCGACGAAGGAGGTCTCGCGGGAAGCCAATCCAAAGGACAGGGCTTCTTTGACGAGCAACGCTTTCACTGTTTGTTCGCTGATTCGCCGGGCATTCTCCGCATAGAGGGGGGCAGTTTTGGGATCCCCTTCCGGCGAGATCAATTGAATGCCATAACCGAGGAGGGAGAGCCGGTACACCAGCTCCTCCGGGGGCAATCCCGAGCCCGCCAAATTCTCCAGGGCAAGCACTCTCCGGGCGCCGAAGAGAGCCGACAAGTCGGGGTGGGAAGGCATGCCGGCCTGTTCCAGTAATTCCAGCCGGGCAAGCTCTTCTTTGCCGGTGCGAAGGACCAGGCGCAGGAGCCCTTGCTTTTGCGGGAAGCGGCCAGAGAGGGCAAGGGTTCGTCCGCCAGGCAAATCGCCTAGATCAATCCAATTCTCTTTGGCGCCGTCGTGGACGATTCGTCCTGCTGCCTCCACGCCGGGGCGGTCCAAAACCAGGGAAACATTTCCGTAGAGGGGTTGGCTCCAGTCAGCCAGGACTTCATCCAGCGCCGTGGCGATGTCTTCCTCTTCGGGGTTGCTGGTGAGGAAGCGGGCAATCCCTCCGCCCTTTTCGGCCAGCTCCTGAACCAGGTAGGCATTGGGGGCTGCATCGATGGTCAACACGCTAATGCGCCGGCGATCCGTCTTCTTTGCTTCCTCCTCGGCCAATCGAAGGATGCGGTCGCTGTCACTCACCTCAGCGTCGGTGATCAGCAGCACGTGGCGGGAGCGCTGCACTTCGTCCCTTGGCAAGGAGAGGGCTTGTTCCAAAGCCACACCCAGTTCAGTGCCCCCCGAGTCGCGATGGGATTGCAGGAAGCGCACAGCTTCCTGCACCTGCAATTCCGAAACAGTGAGGGGCTTTTCTGCCAGCCAGGTAGTGGTGTTGTGGAAGAGGCCTAAAGCGAAACAATCCTGCGGAGTGAGGCCGGAAAGAAATTTCTTGGCTGCCCAGTCGGCAGCTTCCCATTTTGGTCCCTCCATTGAGCCGGAATGGTCGACCAGCAGAATTACCTCGCGCGGCACTGGCGCACATTTGGTTGAATCGGCGGGAGGAACAACGAAAGCCAGGAAGTAGCTGAAAGGATCGCCCGAGTCCGTTTGAAGGAAAGCCTGCAAGTTGGGCCTTGCTTTTTCCTGCGGAGGCTGCCAGGAGAGCAAACAGTCGCGGTCGGGCAAGACCTCGCCCCCTTCCAGTTGAACCCGCACCCCGTTCTCCTCGATCGATAAGGTCAAGGCATGGGTATCGCTCTGTACCGTGGTCATTGCAGGGAACTGCAGATCCAGGGAGAAACGGTGCCCGGGATCGCGCAAAAGGGCCAAAGGCTGACCTTGGGCGGCTCGACTGTCCAGTTCGTCGCTGCGCACATAGCGGGGGGCGGTGGTGAGGGGGATGCGAAGGGTCCAACCACTCCCCTCTGCCCTTGCCAACTGCACGAACTGAGTCGTCACCGTGGTCTCCTCGCCCGGCTGCAAACCAGCCACCAGCAAGGTAAAGACATTGGGCGACTCACGATTTAGGAGGGCAGCCTGTTGGCCCTTCTCCTTGGCTTCGCGGTATTCCTCCTCTGCCTGTTCCCGCTCCCGCAGGACCGCCTCGATTTCCACCTCGCCAAAACGAACGGTGACACCCCGGACCGCTGCGTCGCCAGGCAAGGGGAAGCGGTAGGCGGCTTCAAATGGGGACAGATTTAAATCTGTCCCCATTTGCTCC
>JBAXQG010000069.1:0-5118 GCA_037131855.1 bacterium | reverse complement strand
TGCGGGAAGAGCGTCACCTCTCTCTCCATCATGCAGTTGATCCAGACCCCACCCGGAAAAATCATCGGCGGGGAGATCTGGTTCAAAGGAGAGAACCTGCTTAAGAAGAAACCAGAGGAGATGCGCAAGATCCGCGGCGCGGAGATCTCGATGATCTTCCAAGAGCCGATGACTTCCCTTAACCCTGTCTACACTGTGGGCAACCAGATCAGCGAAGCGATCGTACTTCATCAGGGCGTCTCCGAACGGGAAGCCATGGCCAAGACCGTGGAGATGCTGAAACTGGTCGGGATCCCCTCCCCAGAACGGCGGGTGAATGAATACCCTCACCAGATGTCTGGTGGGATGCGGCAACGCGTGATGATCGCCATGGCACTTTCCTGCAACCCTGATTTGCTGATCGCCGACGAACCTACCACCGCCCTGGACGTGACCATCCAAGCCCAAATCCTGGAACTGATGAAATCGCTGAAAGATAAATTGGGAATGGCGATCCTCTTGATTACCCATAATCTGGCAGTGGTTGCAGAAATGGCTGACCACATAGCCGTCATGTACGCTGGCAAGATCGTAGAGTACGCAGTAGCTCGGGAGATCTTTAAAAGCCCACGTCACCCCTACACATCCGGCCTGCTGATCTCCATCCCCCGACTTAACCTGGCTCGTTCCAAAGAACCTTTGCCCACCATCCCCGGGGTGGTGCCCAACCCGTACAAGATGCCCAAGGGTTGTGCCTTTACGCCTCGCTGTCGCTACGCCCAACAGAAATGCCGGGAGGAAATGCCACCATTGGAAGATCTGACGCCTAATCACCAGGTACGCTGTTTCTACCCGCTGCCACCCAGCAGCAGGGAGGTGTAGGCTATGGAGACGACGAAATTGCCGGAAGATGACATCCTGCTGAAAGTCAACAACCTGGTGAAGCATTTTCCCATTATCCGCGGCGTAATCGGCCGTAAGGTGGGCGCCGTAAAGGCGGTGGACGGGATTAGTTTCCAGATCCCTCATGGCAAGACCCTGGGGTTGGTCGGTGAGAGCGGCAGCGGCAAGACTACCGTCGGACGCACTCTCCTCCGCTTGCAGGAACCAACCAGCGGGCAATCTCTCTTCGAGGGAAAAGATATCTTCAAAATGCGGCCGTCAGAGCTTCGTCTCTTGCGCCGCGACATGCAAATCATCTTTCAGGATCCCTTCGGCTCGCTCAATCCTCGCTTGCCCATCTCCGACATTATCGGCGAACCGCTGTTGGTACACCGTTTGGGTACGAAAAAAGAGCGCGAGAAACGCGTCGCCGAGTTGATGGAGATCGTCGGTCTACGTCCCGAGTACCTTCGCCGTTACCCCCACGAATTCTCCGGGGGCCAGCGCCAGCGTATCGGCATCGCCCGCGCTTTGGCTATGAACCCTAAGCTCATCGTCTGCGACGAGGCGGTTTCGGCCCTGGATGTCTCCATTCAATCGCAGGTCATCAATCTGCTTCAGGAACTTCAGGAGAAGTTTCACCTGACTTACCTTTTCATTGCTCATGACTTGGCCGTGGTGAAACACATGTCCGACCGCGTGGCAGTGATGTACCTGGGTAAGATGATGGAGACGGGAGAAAACGAGGATCTTTTCAACAATCCTCTTCACCCTTACACCCAAGCCTTGCTCTCGGCGGTGCCGGTGCCCGACCCCGACATCAAGAAACAGCGCATCATCCTCGAGGGAGACATCCCCAGCCCGATCAACCCGCCTTCTGGCTGCGTCTTCCATACACGCTGTCGCTATGCTTTTGAACCGTGCGGTACTAATAAGCCGGAAGCCATCGATGTCGGCAATAACCATATGGTCTGGTGTCACCTGGTATCCGCCAAAGAATGAAAATCTCACCCTTGGATGTAGCCAGGCAGGACTTCCCGCTGTCCTTCCGCGGCTACAACCGGGTGGAGGTCGATGAGTTTCTTACCCGGCTGGGGTCTGAATATGAGCAACTGGTTAAGGAAAATCAAAATCTGAAGGAAGAGATATCTTTTTTAGGGCGAAAGCTGGAGGACTTCCAAGCGATGGAGGAGAACCTCAAGGGATCCCTTTTGCTCGTGCAAAAGGTGGCCGAAGAGACGCGTTCCAGCGCTTGCCGAGAAGCGGCGCAGGTTCTGGCGGAAGCCGGAAGGGAGGCGGAACGACTGCAGCAGGAAGCGGAACGGCAGTCAGCTGAGATCACTCAGCTAACCCGTCGCGCCAAGGCCGAGCTTCGCGCTTTGCTTGGCGCTCACTTGGAGATGCTGGGACAAGCCGAGATTGCAAGTGGAGCGGAGCTACCTGCAAGTTAGAGTTCGCCCTTCTGCGCGCATCGCGCAGGTGCAAGAGCGCAGGCCGGGGCAATACGAAGTCGCTGTGTCAGCGCCGGCTGAGCGTGGTTTGGCGAACGCGGCCTGTTTGGAAGCCTTGGCGTCTTTTCTAGGCTGTCGCCCCGGACAGCTTCGTATCGTTAAAGGGGCCTCCAGTCCTCACAAAATCATTGAACGGATCGGTTGAGAAGATGACACGAAGATGGATAAGTGGAGCCTTGCTCCTCATTTTGTTATTCTCCCTGGCAGCCTGCGGTACGCCCGTTGCAAGCACACCGGAACAGGCAGTCCAAATATGGCTGAACACTTGGACAAAAATGGACTTGGATAGCTTGCTCATTCTTGCTTCACCCAGCTACCAAACGCAGGTAAAAACGTTTTACGGCCATGAGTTCGTCATGTACTCCAAGGTCGCCTTTAAGGACGCGACCATCTCTAAGTTGAGCGAAGCGAACAACAAGGCTACTGTTCAAGCAGATTTCCTCGTTGAATTGGAGACTCCCAGCTCGGTGCCCAACCTTGCCGGAATGGTTACGCGCAGTACCGTGCGCCATACTTTCTCGCTGGTAAAGGGAGAGAATGGGTGGCTGATCGACGGGATTGATCGTCAACCGCTCTAATTGATGCTTTTCCTGCTGACCAACGACGATGGGGTTGACTCACCCGGGCTGCTGGCGCTAGCCCGGTCCATCTCGGCGTTGGGCGAGGTGGTTGTCGTCGCCCCGGAGAAGGAGTGGAGCGGAGGCGGCCATTCTATCACCATCCACAAGCCGTTGAGGATCCGTGAGCGAGAATCGCCCGGCGAACGGATCCGGCTATGGCAGTGCAGCGGCAGCCCCGCTGATTGCGTAGTGATCGGAGTCTTTGACCTTCTTCCGGAGGCTCCTACATTGGTCATCTCGGGGATCAACCTGGGGCCAAACTTGGGAGAGGATGTGACTTATTCAGGGACCGTCTCGGCTGCCATGGAAGCCTATCTCTGTGATCTGCCCGCATTCTCCATCTCGATTGCCTCCTTTGAGGCGCCACATTGGGAAGTAGCAGCAGAGGTTGCGAAACGCCTCGCTAAACTGCTGATTGGATTCCCCAACCGCCTCCTCCTGAATGTGAATGTACCCAACCGCCCTCTTTCCGAGTTGCGCGGGGTGGCTCTGACACGGCTCGGGCGGCGGCGCTACCGAGAGCGTTTGACCAAGGGCAACGACCCCTTTGGCCGTCCTTACTACTGGATCGCCGGAGAGCCGGAAGTGATAGAAAACGACGAGGGTAGCGACAGCCAGGCACTAGAACTCGGATTTGTCTCAATTACTCCTTTCTTTCTCGATCTCACTGACTACCCGATGCTGACCCGGTTGGATCCCCTGCGAAAAGAACTAGCCCAAACCCTGTTGCTATCTTGACCTTTCTCCTTTCCTTTACCTTGGTGGTTCTCCTCGATCAGTCTAGCAAGGCGCTAGTTCTTTCGTTATTCGCCTATGGCAGTTCACGTCCGCTGGTAGGCGATTTCCTTCACTTGACGGTCATCTCCAACCAGGGAGCAGCTTTTGGACTCTTTCCCCAAGCCAACCTTTTTTTCCTTCTCCTCAACTTGGTGGTAGCGATCTTGCCGTTTTTCTTCTTACTCCGTTTGCGTCATCAGCCTTGGATGATGCAACTGGCTTGCGGGCTAGTCTGCGGCGGAGCCCTTGGAAATGCGATCGACCGCCTTCTTTACAGCGGTTCGGTAGTTGATTTCCTGCAACTGCCTTTTTGGCCGGTTTTTAACCTGGCGGACTCCTCCGTGGTAGTGGGGGGAATCCTGCTGGCCTTGTCCCTTCTCCTAGCAGAGCGACGATCGAACATCAAGGCAATCCCCTCATAGTCCCGGCAGAAATGGCCGGGGAACGTTTAGACCGGATCCTCTCTGTCCTTTTCGAACTTAGCAGGGGCGAAGCTCAACGTTGGATCGAGTCCGGCCAGGTTAAGCTGAGCAACAAAACGGTGAAGGCCTCTTTGCGATTAAAGGGAGGCGAGGAACTGACTGCATGGGAACCGCCTCGCTGCCCCTCGCATCTTGAACCTGAAACGATTCCATTGGCGATCCTCTATGAAGATGAGGCATTGCTGGTTTTGGAAAAACCGCGCGGCCTGGTAGTACATCCCAGCACTGGCCACCATTCGGGCACCTTGGTCAATGCTTTGTTGGCCCATACCCATCTCTCCGGCGGCAGCGCTCCCCAGCGTCCAGGCATCGTTCACAGATTGGACAAAGACACCAGCGGGGTGATGTTGGTCGCCAAGACGGACCAAGCCCACAGGTTGTTGGCTGCACAGTTCGCCGAGCGCACCGTGATGAAGACCTACCTGGCTTTGGTACACGGCTTGTTGTTGGAAGAGGAGGGGCGGATTGAAGTGCCGTTACGCCACGATGTCGGAAAACTGCGGGTGGAAGTGGCCGCGTCAGGCAAACAAGCTTCTACAGAATTTCGCCTTCTCAAGCGCTACGCTCAAGGGTACTCCTTGCTCGAGCTACACCCGGAAACCGGCCGCACTCATCAGTTGCGAGTACATCTAGCTTTCATCAGACATCCTGTTGTTGGGGATCCACTTTATGCGACCAGCAACCCTTGGAAGCTATCGGGGCAGATGCTTCACGCCTCCCAGCTGCGTTTTCGTCACCCTTACCGGCTCGAGGAGATGACCTTTCAATCGCCTTTGCCCGATGATTTCCAAGCTATCTTAGAACTGTTGGAAAAGAGTTCTGTTGACCAATAGCGCGCTGCCGCGGGCTGTCATGTTGCCGCGGGCT
>JBAXQG010000068.1:0-5170 GCA_037131855.1 bacterium | reverse complement strand
TTCGATGCCGACAAAGTCGAGATACCGCTTGATTGCCTTCCACGACATCTCGAAGGTAAACTCGAATCGCTTCACAATCAGGTCGAGGTATATCTCTCCAAACCCTTCGTTAAACAATGCTTCCTTTGTGCGGATGGCATCGACTAGCCTTTCGTGGGCTTTTGTAAAATTCCAGATTCCGTCCTCTGCCCTCAGTTTTTTATCAGCGCTGTAGAGCACCCTTCCAGTTGATTTGACTCGGGATCTGAATCTCTCTCCAGTCGAGGCGAGGTTCTTTACATCGATCAGGAGGAGCGTGTTCAGCTTGTCGACCTCCTCCTCAATCATCGAATGGTCGTGGAATGCTTCATCGTCGTAGGCGATGTCGATGTCGCTTGTCTCTCCTGCCTGACCATTGCTTCGCGATCCATACAGATAAATCCGCGCTGGTTTGGCGTGCCTCAGAATTATCCGCACCACCTCGCCGATAATACTCTGCTCATTCATAAAGACAGCTCCTGGTCATTCTTGATTAGGCATTGCTTTCGATAGTGGGGAGCATAGAAGCTCCTACTCCTCGCCGGCGTCCTGCTCCAGCATCGAGGGGAGGCGGCCGCGCAGGGCTTGAATGGAGAGGAAGCTCAGGAGCAGCAGACCGGCCAGGGTCAAGGCCAATTGTATCCATTCCCCGGGATCCATCCAGGCGAAAGCGGTGTAGCTCCTCAGAGTGGAGAAGAATTCAGACTGGCGCACCTCCAGGCCTTGTACCAGGATGCTGATAATGGCGTAAAGGCTGGCCCCCAGGACCACCACGCCCATAAAGCGAGAGAGCCAGACGGTGGCCAAAGCGAAGCAAATGAGGAGGATTGGCAAAAAGAGGTCGAACTCCAAGGGGTAAGGCATGGCAAAGAGGGGGATGCAGGCCAGCACGGCCAGCGCGGTCCACAGCAAACGGAGCGGCAAGGGATTGCCCCGGCTGCGCAAAGCCACTCCTTCCTCTCGAATCCGCCCCTGTACATAGGCGCTGATGGAAGGAAAATCCTGGGAGGGACAATGGAGGATCATCAGTCGGCGCCAGCGGTTGCGCAGTATCACGACCTTTTGCCGGGGGTAGGGGTGAGCGGTGGCGATGGCCTGCCAGGGGAAGGATTCATCCTCCCGGCTCTGGGCGATCAGGGCGGCTCCTCCTACTGGAAGGCGGTTGACGAACTTGGCACGGCGGTCCAGGGTCTGAGCCATCACTCCTTCCTCGCTCACGGTGAAGCGCATGCGGTAGCGGTTCCCGAAGAAGAGCCCCATCACCAGCAGGCCGAAAATGGCCAGCCCGCCGACCACCAGTGCGAAGATCCAGAGGAAAGGCAGGACATCGGCTGCCTCCCCGCTGGCGGCAAAGATCAGCGCCATCAACCCGGTCATAATGAGGTAGGTCCACCCCAGCACCTTGGCCCAGTCGAGCCACATCCAGCGGTTGCTCAACAGTGGGACATCGATCTCCCAGGAGAAGCCGTTCTGCTCAGCCATCCTTGCTCTCATCTGCGGGTGGTTTGTGGATCCCCGGGAAGGAGGGAGCCCAGTGAGCCAAGACTGCCTGCGCGTCCGGCCTCCGGAGGTACAGCATGCTGCGCAGCCGCAGACAGAAGGGAGTCGCAGAAGGACCCACCAAGGCCAGCATCTCGGGTGTCTCGGGCAGTCCTGCCAGGCGGAGCATCAGAGGGGTAGGGTCGAAGTAGCTGACCGATTCGGCGAATCCCCGCCCGATCTCCTTTCCCTGGTCGTCTTGGAGGATTACTGCCCCCTCCGAATACTGCGAACCGTTGGCAAAATAGCCTGCCTGCCCTTCCTGGACGATGGGAACCATGTGGAAACAGCGCAGACTTTCCGGCACTTCCGGCCCTAGCTGGAACTCCCAGCGGTCCGGATACCAGACTTGTGTCACTGGATAGAGGCCGGGGTCCGGGGAATGCTCGGCCTGCACCCATTGGGGGACAGCCAGAGTACCCCAGGCATCGTGCGCTGTGCCGTCCACATCGATCCATTTTCCCTCCACGGAGGCGCTCATCCTCCCGGGAGGAGTGGGGCCGCTCTGGTTGTAGAAGGGCTTGTTGGCTTCAGTGTGGGGCGCCGCCACAGTGACTTCCTGCCCATTCTGGAAATGAGCCATGAACCAGTCCCAGCCGCCAGGACCCGGATCGGAGAGGTTCTTCGCCGCCCGGATGGCCTCCACGCGCGGGTTTCCCGCAGGAGCCAGGCCGGTACACCACTGGTGGTCGAACCAGAAGGTTCCCTCGCGGAGGCGGACGGTCATCCCATCCAGGGCGAGGCTGCTGGCAGCGGGGTCCAGGTGCAGACGCGGAATTGAGTAATAAAGGGTTCCCACTCCAGCGACACTCGGACAGGCCCCATTCTTTCCCTCCAGGAAGGGAGGCTTGGCATCGTCGAAAACCAGGTGTACATCCAACTGCACCGGCTTCTCTTTTCCCAAATCCCAGGCCTTGCTGATCAGTTCCTGGGGGAAGAAGCGGCCTTTCTCCAAAGAGCGGATCGTGTTGCGGCCAAAAGTGTAGAGGAAGGGATCCTCCTGGAAGGAGATCAGTCCGGTGGTCCCTGCCACCAATGAGGTGCGCGCGCGGTAGTGGAGGCCGCCCGCCACGCTGATAGCCAGATGCAACTCCATGATCTGGTTTTCCATCTCGGTGAGGCCAAGCGATTGGGCCAATGGGGGCGGGAGGAGGGTGGCTTGCCAGATCATGAACTCCACCCCGTATTCCTGTCCATCCTCTCCTCGGCAACTTCCCACGTAGAAGTGCCAGCCAACCTGGTATTTGAGCTGGGGGGCATGATCGCGGGGGAACTGGATGTCGGGCGCCTCGGGGATCTCCTGGAAACCGCGCGAGCTGTCCAATCCCAGCAACATGGACATCACATAAGCCTGCTGCGGGGAAAGAGCCTTGCAGTGGGCCAGCATCGTTTGGTAGCGGCGGCGGTAGCTGGGGGTGTAGCTGTCGGGATGTTCGAGCAAGTCGCGCAGGCGAGCCTCCATCCGCTGGCCGAACGCCTGCGGGCTATTCTTGGGGTCGACGAGGAGAGCCAGAACCTCCGCGGGGATCAGGCTTTCATCCCAAGTTGGGAGCCACAGGGCATGGGCAATCTCCTCCTTGGTCTGGTCATCCAAGTTTTGCAGAATGGCGCTATTCTCCATCGTCAAGCCTCCTCATGCATCGTTGCCCCTAAGCTTACACCTTGCAGGTTCCCTTGGAAGCAACCAAGCACTCTGCCGGGGGCTGTCAAGCTCAGCCCTCGCTGCAACCCTCTGCTGAATCCCCTTCTTTAGTCCAGGGCGGATCGACGATTACCAGGAACTCCAAAGGCTCTTTCTCCTCGTTGCGCAGCCACTGCCTGACCCCAGGCGGAACCCAGCAGACGCTCCCCGGCTCCAATGGGAAGACTTCCTCGCCCACATGAAGGAAGCCTGACCCCGCCAGGAGATAATAAGTCTCGGACTGCTCCAGTGAATGCGATCGCGTTTGCTTGCCCCCCTCCAACCTGGCGTAGGAGAGGCTGTGCCGCGTGGAGAGGGGAAGGTGGGCGGGGTGAAGAATCTGGCGAAGCCAGGAGCCATCTCCCACCTGCTCTTCCGGAATCAGGGCGACCTGCCGCAGAATAGGCTGAGAGGCTCGTCCTATCACTTCGTTTGAAGGAATGTCTTCGTTCCCAGGCTTATCGATGATCGCATCTGCTTTCAGCAGGCGGCCGATCAGGTGGTCGCCCGCAACTCTTCTTTGAGGAGGCGGTCGAGCAACTCGGGATTGGCTTTGCCGGAGGATCGCTTCATCACCTGGCCGGCAAAAAAGGCCAAAAGAGCTTCCTTCCCCTGCCGATACTGCTCGCCTTGCTTGGGATTGGCGGCGATTGCCTCCCGCACCCACAGGCGGATTTGGACGGGATCGCTGACTTGAGCCAGGCCTAGCGATTCCACCAGTTCAGCGGGGGATCGATCGGAGGCGAGCATCTCCTCCAGCAAGGTTTTTCCACCTTTGGAGGAGATGACTCCCTCCTGGATTAGCCGGAGGAACTCAACCAGACGGACCGGGGTAAGAGGTGTCTCTTCAAGGAACTTGCCGCGGACGTGAAGGATTCTTTGCACTTCTCCCAGCAGCCAATTGGCCGTCTCCTTGGGAGGTCCGCCGGCTTTCAGGACGCCATCGAAGAAGCAGGCCAGTTCCGGGTTGTGAGCCAAGGTGACAGCTTCAGATGGGTGCAAGCCGAGGTTTGTAAGCCGTTCCCGGCGTCCTTCCGGCAGCTCGGGGAGGCGGCAGCGCACCTTTTCCACCCAATCCTCGCCGATCTCCAGGGGGAGCAGGTCGGGCTCCGGAAAATAGCGGTAATCCTCAGCTTCTTCCTTGCTCCGCCCCGAGATGGTGATGCCTTTCGCTTCATCCCAATGACGGGTTTCCAGAAGCACCGCTTCCCCGCGCTCGACCTGTTCGCACTGCCGTTGGAATTCATACTCCAGGGCTTTGCGTACGGCGCGGAAAGAGTTCAGGTTCTTCACTTCGGCGCGGGTCCCTCGATCCAGGGAGATGTTCACATCGCAGCGCAGGGCGCCTTCCTCCATGTTCCCGCTGGAGATTCCCAAGGTGCGCAGGATGGCGCGCAGCTCCACCAGGTAGGCGGAGGCTTCCTCAGGCGACTCCAGGTCGGGTGCGGAGACCACTTCCAGCAAAGGGACGCCGGAACGGTTGAAGTCGAGCAAAGCATAGCCGACGTTGTGGGCCAGGCTGGCGCCGTGGATCGACTTGGCCGTGTCCTCTTCCATGTGGACGCGGATGATTCCTACCTTCTTGGGCGAGGTCGCTTTGCTTTCGGCCGGCAGTGTCAGGTAACCGTCGCTGGCCAGGGGCAGATCGTATTGGGAGATCTGGTAACCCTTGGGGAGGTCCGGGTAGAAGTAGTTCTTGCGGTGGAACTGGGAAAAGGGGGCGATACGGCAATGCAAGGCCAACCCAAGAGCGATGGCCGACTCCAGAGCGATCCGGTTAAGCACTGGGAGCGATCCGGGGAGAGCCAGGCAGACCGGGCAGAGACGGGTATTGGGCTCTGCCCCGAATTCCACCGGGCAAGCGCAGAACATCTTGGAGTCCGTGCGCAGTTGAACGTGAACCTCGAGGCCGATGGTCGGCTTAGGCATGGG
>JBAXQG010000067.1:0-5228 GCA_037131855.1 bacterium | reverse complement strand
CGTTCCACGACGGAAATGCCGACTACTTCAAGACCAGGGAGCTCTACCTGCTCCGCAACCTAAACAAGGGCCGCGGCGTGGGTTTCTTCGAGGCCGGCAACTTTCACCCCGACTTCATCCTGTGGCTGCTCGCGGGCGACAAGCAACATGTCATCTTCGTGGACCCCCAAGGCATCCGCAACCTTGGGCCGACCGATCCCAAGATCCAGTTTTACGAGTCCATCAAGAAGATCAAGCAGCGCCTTGGCGATCCCGCAGTAAACTTGCAATCCTTCATCATTTCGAACACCCCGTTTGCTGAGATGAGGAGGCTCTGGAGGATGGAGAAGGGCGAGATGCAAAAACAACATGTCCTCTTCCAGGAGGAGGACAGTGACAGTTACGTGCAAAGCATGCTCGAATGGCTGGCGCTGGAGGTGCGGTGTGATGAACCATGGCGTCTGTTTTCTGTGAATGCAACAGACTCCATGATCCCAGGATTAGGTCTCTGCATTTCGCATTTTGCGCTTGTGCTTCTATGCCGCCAAGAACTGGTCGCTATCGCTGCCGATCGAAGACGGAAACACAATCGAGCCAAGCACCTCGTAAGGAAGATGCATTCAGTTACGGTACGCTGAACTCGTTTCGGGGCTCAAGTGGTGGGAAATCCTGAGAAAATGCTAAATCTAAAGACCTGACCCCATATTTGCCTGAACTGATGCTGGAGGATAGAATGCCAAAATGTGTCGCTGTTTGGCAGGAGGCGCCGTATGCTAGCTGTTGATTCTTCAGGGAGGACGGACAAGGCTATGCCTGTGAATCATCAAGACCGGCCGTCTGTCCAAGGCCCCGCCTGGCTGCGCTACGGAAGTCGCGTCAGGGCGGGCTGGACCCTTTTCAACCACGAACGATGGTTGCGCCAGGCAGTCCTGTACGCTTGGCGCCATTCCCCCTTTTACCGTGATCGCTTCAAGGAATGGGGCGTTTCTCCGGAGGATATTCGCACTATCAAGGATCTGGCGAAGCTGCCCTTCACCACCGCCAGCGACCTGGCGCGAGATCCCCGGCAGTTTCTGGCGGTGCCCCAGGCAGCGGTACAGTACATCTGGGAAACTGGCGGGAGCACCGGCAGACCCAAGCGAGCGTTCTTCACCCGCTGGGAAGTGCGGCGCCTGGTGCTGACCGCTGCGTACGCAATGATCCTTCGGGGAGTCAAGCCCGGCGACACGGCCCAAATTTGCTTTGCCTACGGGCGGCCATCCTGGCCGATTGGCTCCTTCCTGCAGAGTGCCCTGGAGATGTGCGGGGTGCTGATCATTCCATCCGGCAATGACCTTTCCGTGGAAGCCCAGTTGCACACAATCCAGGAAATGGGAACCAACCTTCTTTTCTGCACGCCCAGCTACCTGCACCGCCTGACGGAAGAGGGGCAGCATTTTGCCGACCTCGCCACCTTGGGGGTGCGGATGATCACAGTAGGCGCAGAACCCCTCAGTGAATCCTTCCGCAATCAGGTGGAGGAAGTCTGGGGAGGTGCAACAGTTTTTGACAGCTACGGCATGATCGAGATGGGCAACCTGATTGCTGGGGAATGCCACCGGCGCCAGGGCTTGCATCTTTCGCCCGACCTGATCGTGGAGGTGATTGACCCGGTCAGCGGCGAATTGCTGCCCCCCAATAGCCGCGGTGAACTGGTCTATACTCCCCTCCTGCGCAAGGCCATGCCGTTGCTGCGCTACCGGTCCGGCGACCTGTCGCGCCTGCTTTCGGGAAACTGCGCTTGCCGCCTGATGCCCACCCCGCGCATCGATCGGATTCTGGGGAGAGCCGATGATATGACATTTCTGGGAACCGGTGAGAATATTTACCCCACCCAATTCGACGAGATTCTCTTTGCCGTGCCAGGGGTTCTGGCCTATCAACTTGTCTTGACCAAGAACGGCTTTCGGGACCACCTCCTCTTTCGCCTGGAAGCCAACGCCCCCCCGGCAGAAGTGCAAGCCCGGATTGTCGCTGCGGTCTACGCCAAACTTGCCTTCATCCGGCATGATGTGGAAAACTCAGGCGTGATCGAGCCGCTGGAATTCCAGTTTGTGCCGCAGGGAACCTTTAGCAAGGAGAATATCGTGAAACTGAAGCGGTTTGTCGACCGAAGGAAGGAGAGCTAGATTGCGTGGAGACGTCCAACCCTTGTATGCCGACCCCCAACTGGAATGCATGCCCCTGGCAGACCTGGTCCGGATAGCCGAGGGCAAGCTGGTGGAATCCAGCGTCATTGTGCGAGCAGCCCGATCATCGCTCTACCGGGAGCGGTGGACAGCAGCAGGCGTCATTCCAGCGGATATCACCAGCTATGCCGCTCTGCGCAAACTGCCCTACACCAACGGCCGCGATCTCCGCCTGGCGGAGAGCCAATACGCTCCGGAGGAGATCGTCTGCTCGGAACATGTGCGCCTATGGATCAGCACGTCCGGCACGACCGGCGCCTCAAAATGGATCCCCCGGTCGGACCGCGATCTGGCCGACAATCGCCAGACAGGAAAGCGTTATGTCTATCTGGCGCATGGAGGATCGCGATTTCGGCCGGGCCAGGAGGCAACCTTCGGGCTGGCAGCGCCCGCGCCTTTCGTTACCGATTCCTCAGCGGTAACCGGTTCCATTGACGGAATGTTGCTGGAAATCCCCGGGGAAACGATCGCCCTCAACTACACGGAAGCCCAGGATGCGCTCTTCTTTGCCCTGCGGCGGCGGCCGTCAAATTTCGCCGCCTTCCCCTCGGTGGCCATGCGGATGGCCGAAGGCGTGGCTGAGCTGGCGCCCGCAGCGGCCCGCGAGCGACTGGCAGAGAGCCGCAGCCTGCAGAATCTGCTGGCTGTGTTGATCACCAAAGTAAGAAAGGTCCGACCGCGCGACCTGGTCCCCTTCCGGCATTGCGTCTTTGCCGGCGAACCCCTCGATCCCTACCGTCCGGCGATCCGCCAAGCCTACGGCGTAGAACCCTTCGAAGTCTATTCTTTTTCGGAATTCCTTGGCGTGATGGGAGACTGCGCCGCCCACGACGGCGTCCACCTGTGGATCGACTACTGCCTGCCGGAGATCATCCCGCAGAGTGAGATCGAGCAGGAAGAAGGCCAGCCCGGCTACATTCCCCAGGCTATCCCCTTGTGGGAAGCGGAGGCGGGTCAACGAGGCGAATTCGTGGTCACAAACTTTGCGGACGCCTTTCCGCTGGTACGCTACCGTACCGCTGACCTGATCGAACTGGTCAGCCGGCAGCCCTGCGCCTGTGGACGAACGCACCCGCGCATCCGCGTGCTGCACAGGACGGACGATATCGTCAACCTGGGATTGGTGCGCTTTTCCATCTTTGAGTTGCAGAAGCGCCTCAGCGTGTTGCCGGGTCTAGGACGCTGGCAGCTTTGGATCGAACGGCAGGACTATAAACCGAAAGCCATCTTGAAAGTGGAAGAGACGGAATCTCGCCAGGACAGTCAAGTCTTGAAAGAACAGGTGCTTCAGGAATTCCTCTCCCTGGACGCTGTCAAGCTGGGCTTGGACAACCACCTGATCGCCGAACCGGAAGTGCAGATAGTGGCCGCGATCGAGGAACGGCGTACGCAATCTGGCAAATTGCGCATGGTGGTGTATGCAGCAGACATCCGTCCGGGAGGAGGCTGAAATGGCTTTGGCAGAACTGGTCATCCCCTTTGGCGATCCACGGGACGATCAACTTCCCCTGGAGGAGTTGATCCGCAAGGGCGAACGCCGGCTGATCCAGGAAAACATCGTCGCTCGAGCTGGGAGCTCGGCCCTGTACGTTCGGCCATGGCGAAAAGCGGGAGTTCGAGCCGGCCCTCCGCGCACGTTGGACGAGCTGCAAAGATGGCCGCTGATCTCCGGGGCTGACTGGCTGCAGGCACAATCCGCTTTTCCCTTGGGCCGCCTCTTCGTGGAAACGCCGCGCCTGTGGGTCTCTTCCGCAGCCCGCGGCAACACCCGGAAATGGGTGCCCTACGGCGAGCGCGATTTGCGCGAGATCATGGGCTTGGCCAACCGGATGAGCCGCCTCGTGCAACTGAATCCCTGCGACCGGGTGCTGATAGTCACTGGACCGGCTCCGCGGGCTGGAAATGCATTGCCTTACCTTTGGGCCATGGCCGACATGCTGTCGGGAGGCCGCCACCTGGAATTCATACCCGGATCCATGGCAACGCTGAAGCACAGCAATTGGCCCATCTTTGCCAGTCGAATGAAGCCAGCCGTCCTGTGGGCCAGCATGGCTGATGCCTTGGCCTTGCGCCAACCTCTCCTTGAAGCGGGCTGGCCGGTCGCTGGGTCGGCGTCGCCCACCGCCACACCCCGGAAGGGCCTCTTCTTTGGACACGCCATGGGCGAGGACCGGGCAGCATTGGAACACGCCTATGACCTGGAGGCCTTTTCCCTGTACTTTTCCGCAGAATTTCCTGTTCTGGCGGTGGAATGTCCAGCTCACCAGGGTTTGCACCTTTGGTTGGATGCCTGCCTGCCGGAAATCCTGCCCCGGACTGAGTTGGAACGGGAGCGCAGCCAGGCCGGCTACCAGCCCCAAGCGATCTGGTTGACCAGCGCTGCGGAGGGCGAGGAAGGCGAACTGGTAGCGACCACCTTCGGCCAAAGCTTGCCGCTGGTGCGCTACCGAACGGGGGATCTTGTCCGCATGGTTAGCGCCTCCCCCTGCAGTTGCGGCTGCACGCACCCGCGGATCGAAGCGCTGGGTAGAATGGAACCTGGCGCCGGTTAGCCTTCTGCGCAGAGGATCGCCGGCTCTGGCTGGCAACCCCAGTGCACCCGCGGCTGATGTCCAGCGAAAATGGACCAAGGCTTCCTGCGCCATTACTGTGGCTTGATCCAATTTTTTGTCCGCTTCACCCTTTTTCTGGGGCTGCATAGAACTGCCAAATAAGCCAATAAGCGTCCAGGCCGGCATCTTGGGCAATGTGCTGAAATCGGCCCCTCAATATGATTGAAAATCGGCCGCCTTGGTCACAGCGAAGCAACGCTGGGTTTTTCGTTCTTTTCATTGGCCGTTTCTCAGGTCAAGACGGAATGCATTCTCCGCATCGATTCTCCTCTCACGTTTTCTTATGGGCGTTATGGAGCAGCCGATCCAGGATGGCATCGGCGATGGTCGGATCTCCTAGCTGCTCATACCAGCTCTCCACCGCCCACCGCGCCGAATCCGCATTCACTGCCCGGTTATCGACCAACCT
>JBAXQG010000066.1:0-5342 GCA_037131855.1 bacterium | reverse complement strand
AGCGAGGCGCATCGAGAAGGGGAAACTACCTTTACGGGACTACGGTCAGGGAGAAATCAAATGGTTGTGCCAGGGCATATCCGCCCAGGCTGACCCAGACATAGACTCGCCCTGCGTAGCTGCCGGCAGCCAGCCCCTGGCAGCGCACAAAGAAGGAGAGCTGCTGCCCAGGTTGAATGGTTCCAGCACCCGCTCCGATGTAGCTGTTGCCTATTGTCAGGGGGGAGAAGCAGGACAAAGCGCCCGTGCTGTTGTTGCCGATCGCGGCGACCAGATAGAAAGCCTGTCCTGCCTGGGGATTGGCAATGGGTTGGAAGGCATCGTTGACCAAACTCATCTGCGAAATCTTGGCCGGGTAATTCTCAACAGAAAAGGAGATCGTGGAGGTCTGCGTTTCTCCATCCGAGGTCACCTGTACCACAGCATAGAAGCCGCTGCCGCAGAAGTTCTGGGCAGCCGGGGGAGTCCACACTGCGCTGTAGGCGCTTCCCGTTCCACCAACCAGCGTCCCGATCTGAGCGCCCGAGGGGTGGTGGATGGTTCCCGACCAGGCGCCGCTGCGGTTGGCGCCGGCTTGATTGGTGACCGGGTTCCAGTTGGAGACCCCGCTGGTGGGCGTTGCTGAAAGGCTGTCGATGGCCAAGGGCGGAAGAGGAGCGGAAATGGCAAAATTCCCATCGGAGGCGTCTTGGATGGAAGGATCGCTGACGCTGCTGATGCGAATCCGGCAGGTAGGGGAGGCCGGCGATGTGACCGCCCAGGTTTCGCTGCCATCATTTAGTATCGAAGAGAAGAGCGGATCCCAGGTTCCCGAGGGGTAGTTGCGGTTGATCCTGATCCTGACATTGCCGCTCACCCCAGAGGAGGTCCAGACGATGGTCTGGGTAGAGCCGACTTCCCACGTTTCCCCGCCGTTGGGAGATACCAGGACCAGGGAGGCGCTGCCTGCGCTGCTCACGGTCAAGGTCCGGCTGGCGGCGCTGGAGCCCCCCTCGTTGCCGGCCAGGAGCGTCACGGTGTAGCTGCCGGCGCTGCTGTAGGCGTGGCTTGGGTTCTGCAGCGAACTGTTCGAGCCGTCGCCGAAGTCCCAGGACCAGGAGGCGGGGTTGCCGGTGGAGGCGTCGGTGAACTGCACGGCCTGTCCCGAGATGGGCGCGCTGGGGGAGAAGATAAAAGCAGCGGCAGGGGAGGGGGTGGCGTTGAACAGATAATCCGTGTCGGCGATGTAAGGCGCAAGGAGGCTCTGGTCAGTGATGACGCTGGAGTAGAGGAAGGGGGTGGTGCAAAGGGTGAAGTCGAAGGGGGTTCCGTCCGAATAGACGCCGGAGAGGATGGAGGCGCGGAGGGCGGCCAGGTTGGTCTTCTGCTGGTCCGTCAGGGTCTGGTAGACCTGGGTGAAGACAGTGGCGTAGGCTTGGTTGTTCTCCCCGTCCAGCTCGCCGTAGATGCCGGACAATTCCAGCACCTGGGCTTCGATCTCATCGGCCGAGGCGGTTGAGGCGATGAGGCTGCGCAGCAGGGTGGCGATCTCCGTCCGCATCAGGACGATGTTGGAAGTGGGCGAGGCATAGAGGTTGTCTCTCTGGATCTCCACCAGGCTGGAGACCAAGGCCGCCTGCTCCGGAGTGACATATCCCTTGGAGCTGTCGCAGAGGGCTGCCCCGGCAGTGGCGGTGAGCTGCTCGTCGATGTTGTAGCCCTCGCGGCCGATGGCCGGGGCGTCCTTGATGTAGAAGGAGCCGTAGTAGGTTCCCTGGCGCTCGGGGCAGAAGTAGACGTCGGCCTCCACTGAGCCGGCGTACCAACTGAACAAGTCGCCGGCGTAGGTCATCACGGCCACGGCGGTTCCTTGGGGGAGCCCGGCCATCTTGCCTTTGATCTGCTCCTTGCTGATGTCCGGCCAGGAGTTGAAGCCCTGGCCTCTCATCGCCTCCAGATAGGCGGTCTGGCTGGAGTCCAGGGAGTTGAGGATATTGGCATAGAGCAAGGCCCGGTCGAAGCTGATCTGGCCGTCCAGGAGGTACAGCTCCCGCGAGGCTTGCTTGACGGCGTCAAGATCCAGGCCGCTGGAGCCGGAGGGAAGGTCGCCGTCCAGGAGGCGGCGGAAGGCTTTCATCAGGGGGAAGCGCTGGTAGGCGTAGAGGTTGATTTGCTCGATCTGGGCGGCGGCCAGCGTCTTCAACTGGGCGAACTGGCTGTCATTGAGGATATAGATGACATTGTTGGCCACCCGGGTGAGGAAGCTGGTGTTGTGGCCCATCTTGTCGGGGTCGTTGTCGCGGAGGAACTGGAAGCCGGTGTAGTCGGCCGCCTTGCCGGGAGGGAAGAAGGATTGGGCCTCCAGGTTGCCGGTGATGAGGGCCAGGCCGGAGAAGGCCAGGGTGGTGCGCTGGGCGCCATCGGCGAGGGTCCTGGCCAGATTGTAGTCCTCCGGCGGGGGTTCGGCAGCGCTGGCGGCAAGGGGCTGGAGCGAGCTCGCCGGGCCAAGGCCGACAAGGAGCGCGACCAGCAGGATAACAAGTACGGAAACTGCAGACTTGCAGAGCTTCATTTGATGCCCTCCTCGTTGCTTTCTAACGACACTGCCGGTGATAAAAGCAATCCCGCTGAAGTCAATGGGCAAAGCCGCGCCGGGTCGCCTATTGACTGCGTACAGCTTGCAGCGAACGCTATTTTTCTCATAAGCAGTCTTCCTTTCCAATATCAATGAACCTCTCTGCTGCTTTTCATTGCTTGGGGTCCATGATAGAGCCTGCTTGTGAAATTTCTGTGAAGTCTGCGAAAGCGAGAAAATCAGCACCCATCAATCGTTATGTAATTTCAGCGAAAAACAGTACACCCCCATCGGTATTTTCCACCCCCACGACGCCTCCATGTAGATCAACAATGGACTTCACGATGGAGAGTCCCAACCCATGACCGCCATACTGCCTTGATCTCGCCTGGTCCACCTTGTAAAAGACATCCCAGATGCTGGCCAGGTCTTTTTCGCCGATGTGCGCGCCGGAATTGAAGACAGATATTCTTGTTCCCGCGCCCGTCCTTGCCGCGGATACTTTGATGACATTCGCTCCTTCGGCATGGTGGATGGCGTTTGTCAGGAAATTGCTCACCACTCTCTCGATCAGTTCATAGTCCGCCGATAGTTCCAGTTTTAGAGCGATATCCAGGCCAAGCGTGATCCCCTTCTCCCCTAGAAGGGGCCTGAATCGTTCGGAGACCTTCCAGATCAATTCGCCCAGATCAAATCGGGAAACGTTCAAACGGAATAGTCCGGATTCCAGCATCGATAGATTGAGCAGCTCCTTCACCATGGCGTCCATTCGGTCGCATTCGTCGGCAATCACCCTGCAGTATTTCTTTGTTTTTTCTGCATCATCGGCTACACCGAATCGTAGGCCTTCCGCGTAGCCTTTGATGACGCCGATCGGCGTCTTCAGTTCATGGGAGATATTCCTGACGAGTTGTTTTCTCAGTTCGATGTCCTGCTTCAGTGCATCCATGTTGGCGCGCAGTTTCTCGGACATCTGATTGATGCTTCTTCCCAAATTCCCGATCTCGTCCTGTGAACTGTGGGTGACGCGCCTGTCGAAGTGCAGGTTGGATATGTTTTTAGCCACTTCGCTCATTTCGATGATCGGCCTGGTGATCTTTCTGGCGAAGGGAAAGGTGAAAACCCCGCCCAAAAAAATCATCAGCAAGCCGGCCAAAAGATAAAATTGGTTGGCGATGGAAACGCTCTCACTGACACCCTTCAGCGGTTTCCTGAGGATCATCAGTTCTCCGCCGGTCATTTGCCTGATGAAAGTCAATTGAGGCGCTTGGTCATTTGGTTTTTCAACAACCGCATAGATGTATGCCTGGAATGGCTTGTTCTCAGTTTGCGCCAGGAGTTGCTCGATCTCACTGGGAAGCCTCGCCGCGTTGGGATCTGCCGGCTGGGGAAATGAGTTGTAAATCACATTTCTGCGACTGTCCGTGATCATACAACTCATTCCTTCTATGCGATCGATTCTTTTGATGTAGTCGTCGATATTGCCCCTGTTGTTTATGTACTCATTATTGATCCCTGTACTCATTTCGATAAAGAGACCTTCATTCTTATAGATGTAATATCTCTCTAGAAAAAAAAGATTTAGGAGAATCCCACAAAGAACCAGCAATAGAATCAAACAGATCAGGATCAGCGTGATCTTTGTTTGAATGGTCTTTATGATTTTTCCACCTCCAGAATGTACCCGATGCCGCGCGCTGTTTTTATGTATCCGCCACATTCTGAAAGCTTGGCTCGCAGCGTCTTGATGTGCGTATCGACAGTTCTTTCATCACCCTCAAAATCATAACCCCACAGGCTGCTCAGGATTTGTTCCCGGGTCAGCACCTTGTTCCTGTTTTTTAGAAAATAGAGTAAAAGGTTGTATTCCTTGCGGTTCAAATCGACATCTGAATCACTGACCTTTACCCTGCGCGTTGCTTGATTGATGGTTATCTTCCCAACGACCACCTTGGCCTGCCGTTCCTTTTTCAGCTTCCTCAGCAGCGTATTCAACCTTGCCACAAAGACTTCGTAGCTGAACGGCTTGGCAATATAGTCATCGGCTCCCTTCCTGAATCCAAGCACCTCATGCCTTTCATCTCCCAGCGCGGTCAACATGACGACGGGAACATCCGAGTGTTCTCTGATTTCCTTGAGAACCTCCCAGCCGTTATAGGCGGGCATCAAAACGTCTAAAATGACCAGATCGATGTCCGTCGTGGCAAAAAAGATGTCCATAGCTTGGCCCCCGTCCGATGCCTCGATGGGGATGTAGCCCTCTTTTTTGATGATGTCGCAGACAAGCTCTCGAAGGACCGGATCATCGTCTGCGACGAGTATTTTGATATCCATTGATGACACCACCCTGCGCTTGATGACCACTCATACCATAACTTCTGTGAAATTCCTGTGAAAAACACCGGCAGCCACGACAACTCAAGCGAGAGCCGACATTCGCTGTTCGCCCCCCGGCAACCTCTCGCAAGAGATCTCCGGGGAGCGAACCCCCTGCGCTCCCTCGCCTGGTATCGTTCCAGCGCCGCGTTCTGGATGGCCGCTACGCTGACGCCCGTTTCCCTACGGCATCCCACAACAGCTTCGTGTGCTTGAGGGGAGGCTCGCCTTCCACTCCCAGCCAGGACGGTTCTCTAGGCCAGGCGTTTGTTGTGGTCAAATATGCCACTACAGGAAGGAATCGAACGATGGACTTGCCGCTTGCCCTTCCTTCGCGGCTGCTTTAGTACTTGATTGCCCGGGGCAGCTCCTTGGCCTGACGGATCCAGTTCTCTACCTGGTCCAAGGTGGG
>JBAXQG010000065.1:0-5388 GCA_037131855.1 bacterium | reverse complement strand
CGATCATAGCGCAATCCAGCCTCCTGAAAACAGAGCAGGAAGCGAAAATAACGCAGGAATGATGTGATCGACCGCCTGATAGCGAGAGATGTCCGTTTTGGGGATGAAGCGTGGGGCAAAAACCCGTTATAATCCCCCTTATCCCAGCACAAGGAGAAGCGGTGGCGAACGAAGGCAAGAACCTCACCCTGCTGGAAGCTTCCAGCATCATCGCCGGCAACGGCATCGGCGGCGGGATCATGGCCGTTCCTTTTCTGGTCTCTCTCAACGGCATCCCCTCCTCCTTGCTGGTCATTGGCCTGGCCTACCTGATCAGCGTTCTGCTGCACCTGATGATCGCCGAAGTGGCAGCCGGCTCGGGCGACAATCCCCAGGTAGTAGAGATCTTCAGCCGTTACCTCTTTCGCGGCCGCTGGAAAATGCCCCTCACCTGGGCTTTTTTCGGGATCATCTGTCTGGTCTTCTTTGCCACGCTGGCAGGTTACATTGCCGGTTCCGGGGAGATCCTCTCCAGTCTGCTGGGGATCCCCAGCATAGTCAGTCAACTGGTTTTCTATGCACTTGGCGCGGGCGTCGCTTTCTTCGGCCTGAAGGCCATCGGGATCAGCGAGAAGCTGGCCATCCTGGGAATGGGCCTCGTCTTCGTACTCTTCTTTATCGTCACCCTGGGCATTCCCCTGCAACCCCTTCCGATGGGCTTCTCCCTGGACGCGCGCACATTGGCCCTCTTCGGGATGGTCATGTTCTCCTTCGGCGCCTTTTTCGCCGTACCCCAGGCGGTGACCGGCCTGCGCACCAGGCCGCACTTGATATCCAGGGCAGTGGTTCTGGGGATCGGCATCAATCTCTTGGTAGTGCTGGCCGTGACCTTCCTTTCTTTGCTTGCCTCCAAACAGGTTACTGAGATTGCCATGATCGGCTGGTCCCAGGCCATCGGCCCCTGGGCCTCGGTTCTGGGCGCGATTTTTACCGTCCTGGCGATGATCACCAGCTATTGGTCCATCTCCTACGCGCTGATGACTATCCTGCAAGAGCGTTTACCTATCGCCAATCTGCCGGCTTGGCTGATCGCCACTCTTCCCACCCTGGTGGTGGCTCTGCTCGCCCTGACCGGCTTTCTCGGCTTCATGCGCTTGGCCGGGGGCGGGGTCGCTGTCTTGATTGCCCTCCTCTTTGTTCCCACTTACTGGCAATACCGTAAAGCCAATGCCGGCGCCAAACCGTTGTTTCTAGCCGGAGTCTGGTCTCACGCCATTTTTCAATGGGTGGCGATGGCCGGTTATTTGGCGATGGCGGTGGGCTCTTTTATCTCCATTGAGTGACGACCCCGTTTTGCCTGGTATCTCTGGGCGAGGGTCAACGCGGGTAGAAGGATTGAAGGAAAAAGTCGACGCTGGCCTCCAAACAAGCGGCCAACCCATCCCCTCCGTAATGGTGGCTGAGGTTGGGCAAGGGAAGAAAATCGAAGGGCTTGTCAGCCGCCTCCAGGGCTTCGATGAAGTTCACGGAATTGGCCAGGTGGACGTTGGTGTCGTTCAAGCCATGGATGATCAAAGGCCGGGCGCTGATCTGGGAAGCCTGTGCGACGAGGTTGGTGGCGGCGTACCCCTCCGGGTTCTGTGCCGGGGTGCGCATGTAGCGCTCGGTATAAATGGTGTCGTAGTCGCTCCAGTCGGTTGGTCCCGAGCCGGCCACGCCGCAGCGGAAGACGCCGGGGGCGTGGATCAGGGCATAGAGGGTGAGGAATCCGCCGAAGGATTTGCCGTCAGTGCCGATTCGCGTTGGCTCCACGTAGGGAAGCGTTCGCAGGTAAGCCACTCCGGTTAGTTGATCCTCCAGGGCCACCTTGCCCAGTTCCATCAGGATAGGCGTCTCGAAAGCGTGGCCGCGCCCAGCCGAGCCGCGGTTATCCAGGCGCCAGACGAGGAAGCCAGCCTGGGTGTAGAGGGTGTCTCGCTCGATGGGGTTGAAGAGTGATGTGCTTCCGTATTGGTTGGTGACCAACTGCAGCGACGGTCCCCCGTACCAGTGTACTACCACCGGGTAGCGCTGGTTGGGATTGAAGTTCTCCGGTTTGATCAGTTGGGCGTAGAGCAAGGCGCCGTCGTTGGCCTTGACAGTGAGGAATTCGCGTTGGACTTTGGGTAAAGCCAGGGTGGGGCCGGCGTTTCGTCCAAGAATAGCCACGGGGGTGCCATCCGTCTTGCGGATGGTGATCACAGGGGGAGTATCCTGGTTGGAGAATTGTTCAGCCAAATACTGGCCATCGCCGGAGAGGGAGGCAAAGTGGAAACCAGGCTCGCTGGTTAGATAGTCAAGCTGGCCGGTGGCCAAGTTCAGGCGGGCCAATTGGCGCTCCAGCGGACTTTTCTCGGTGGTGGAGAAGTAGGCATAGTTGCCGGATGGATCAACGTGGACTGGTTGGCCCGGGGTGAGCAGGTTGCCGGCCAAGCTGTCAATCAGCCAGGGGCCTTGAGTCAGTTGGCGGAGGGGCTCCCCCGCCTGGAAGCGGTAGAGGTGCATGAAGCCGTCACGCTCGCTTAACCAAAGAATGTCCTTCCCGTTTGCCAGGGGGATGGGAGCGGCCAAGTAGGACTCATTGATCCAGGCTGGGTCGGATTCCTCCAGGATCACTCCCTCGGTGCGATCAACTCTGGAAAGAGATAGCTGGAGAGGAGACCAGGAAACCATTTTCAACACGGTGTGGTCCCGGTTCAAGGTAAGGAAGATGGCGCGGGGTTCGTTGGTCCAACTGATGAAAGGCAGTATGTATTCAGTATCAGCAGGGAGGGGAATAGCATAGGCAACCTCCCCGCCGGCGGGGCGTATGGCCCAGAGCGTCGCCTTGGGGTTTGGTGTGCCCGCGGTTGGGTACCGGGTCCAACTGACAGTGGGAGGGGTTGGGCGGTAGTTGGTGACCGGGTGTTCGCTGACGGCACTGTCATCCAGACGAAGGTAGACGATCCACTGCCCGTCGGGAGACCAGGCATAAGCCGGCTGCGCATTCCGCGTCGCCAGCTCCTCGGTGTAGACCCAATCCAGGCAGCCGTTGAAGACCGTGTCCCCCCCGTCTTTGGTGAGGCGGCGAACCTGACCGCTGGAAAGGTCCGCCAGGTAGAGGTCATGATCCTGCGTGAAGGTGACTTGCTTGCCGTCCGGCGACCACATCAGCTCTCCTCGGTCTTGATTCCCCGTCACCAGCATTTTCAGGGTTGCGGAAGCCACGTCCAGCAACCACAGCGCCTTTTCCCCGTCCAGCAAGAGGGTCGAGCCGTCCGGCGACCATTGTGCCGAGGAAAAATCAATGGACTGGTCTAGCGTTTCTGAATCGAGCAGGAGGCGCTTGCTGTTGGTAGCGGCATCGTACAGCCACAGCGCTGGGAGGCTTGATCCATGCACATCGGCATAACAAAGGGAGGAGCCCACCGGGCTCCAATTGAGGTCGCTGGGGCCCATTTCACCAAGCGCTCCTGGTTGGATCAATTGCCGCGCGGAAACCTGCGGCGTGCTGGGAGAAAGGCCGACACAACCGGCCAATATCGCCATCACTAAAAAAACGGTCAGGAAGAGACCGGCACCGGACAACTTTCGCGTTTTCATCATGCACCCCTTCTTCTTGTAGATCCTAGCCTGCGGCAGCACGTCACAGAACAGCCCGCGGCAGCATATCTAGAAGCATATCTAGAAGTATAGCCATCTTCCAATGCCAGTAGAAGAAAGAACCCGCGGCGCATGCGCCGCGGGTTCTAGAGAACAAGGGTGGAAATTTTATCTAGCGGCTGTTTCGATCTCCCCGCTTGCCACCTGCCCAAGCCATCAGCCTGGCGCCAGAAAGCCATCCAAGGCGGCTCTTGGAGTTGTCTTGGCGATCCGCAGCAGCAGGGTAAGCCTTCGTTTCCGGACGCACCGGCTGCTCTTGGCGACGATCTGAATTGGAAGAAACAGGCTGGCTGCCTCCCATTTGGCCGCGCAGTCTCGAGGAACGGTAGGCGCCATCGCGGGAAAAAGAGGAGCTGGAGGAAGAACGTGGCCGAGGGGAGCTTGATTCACTGGCGCCACGGCCACTGCGGAATTCATTGGAAGAACTGTCACGCCGCGGCGAAGGGGTGGAAGTGTTGCGACGAGCAGGCAACGGGGGGCGGGCGAACTCCAGATTCCTGGAAGGGGCAGGCGCTTTGTAATCGAAACCGTCGATGCGGCGCCGCTCGATCTGTTCACCCAGCAAGCGCTCGATGGCATGCACCATCTCCCGGTCTTCGCCAGTGATCAGGGTGTAGGCTTCACCGTTCTTTTCAGCTCGTCCAGTTCGTCCGATGCGGTGGATATAGGTGTCTACCGTATCTGGAATGTCGTAGTTGATGACGTGGGAGATCAAGGAGACATCCAGGCCGCGGGCAGCGATGTCGGTAGCCACCAGCACCCGGTAGGATCCATCACGGAAGCCTTCCATGGCTTCTTGGCGGCGTGGCTGGCTGAGGTTTCCCTGCAAGGAAGCGGCCTGAAAGCCAGCCCTCTGAAGTTGCTCTCCAAGCCGTTTGGCTCGGTGTTTAGTGCGGGTGAAGACCAGCACAGAATCGGTGTCGGTACGGTGCAACAGCTCCATCAGGAGGGGAGTCTTCAGATGTGGCTCGATGGGGTAGAGGGCGTGGGCGACGGTCTCGGCCGGGGCGACCTGACCGATCTGGACGGTGGCCGGCTGGTTCATGATGTCACGGGCCAGGCGGCGGATGTCATCGGGCATGGTGGCGGCGAAGAGCAGCGTCTGCCGCTGGCTGGGAAGGTGGCCGATGATGCGCCGGATGTCCGGCAGGAAGCCCATGTCGAACATGCGATCGGCTTCATCCAAGACCAGCACTTCAACCTTGGAGAGGTTGATGGTTCCCTGGCCAAGGTGATCCAGCAAACGTCCCGGACAGGCCACGACGATGTCGGCGCCGGCAGCCAGCTTGGCGACCTGGGGACGCATGCTGACTCCACCATAGATGGTAACCGAAACCAAGCCGGTCTTGCGCCCTAGTTCACTGAAGAACTCATGGGTTTGCTCGGCCAGCTCCCGGGTTGGGGCAACGATCAGCGCCCGCAGGGTGCGGCGGGGTCCAGACAACAATCGCTGCAAGATCGGCAGAACGAAAGCCGCTGTCTTGCCAGTTCCCGTCTGTGCCAAACCAAGCAGGTCTCGACCTTCCATGACTGGCGGAATGGCCTGTTCCTGGATCGGCGTGGGACGGGCATAGCCCGCGGCAAGGACGCCCGCTTCAATGCGGGGATCCCAATGAATAGAGGTAAAGCTCAAACAAAGCTCCTTCGAAGCGAGGAAAACGAACCGGAATGTACGCGCACGACCGTCCGCCCATTGCTCCATGGGTTTCACCGCCCGCTTTGCGGGTC
>JBAXQG010000064.1:0-5532 GCA_037131855.1 bacterium | reverse complement strand
GACGATGCGTTGGCAGAAGACCAGCCCCAACCCGGAGCCAGACTCTTTGGTGGTGGAGAAGGGAACGAAGATATTCTCCTGAAACTCTTTGGGGATGCCGCAACCGGTGTCCTGGATGCGCACCAGGAGTTTTTTACGCTCCTCATCCAAGCTTGTCTCTACGGTTAGAAGGCCTCCTTCCGGCATTGCCTCCAAGGCGTTGGTGAACAGGTTGGCGAAGACCTCGTCCATCGCCTCTACGTCAAGCCAGGCCTGCGGCAGATGGGGATAGTAACGCCGCACAACCTTCACCCGCTGGGCGTTGGCCGGGGCTCGAACCAGGATCAGGGCTAGCTCCAGGCGCTTGTGCAGGCTGGCGTTGGTGATGTGCAGCTCGTGATATTTGCCCAAGTGGACCAGGTCGGCAGTGACCACATCCAGCTTGCGCACCTTGTCAAGGATGGCCTGGGTCAACCTTCGCTGGGGGTCTTTGGCGGGAAGCTTCTTCTCGATCGACTGCACCGAAAGAGAGATGACAAAAAGAGGGTTGCGGATCTGGTGGGCGATGCCGGCCGTCAACTGGCCGGTGATCTTCTTGGCAGTTTCCCGCTTCAACTGCTCGCGCGCTCCGATGTCGATCAGGAAATGGATCGCGGCCGGTTGTCCACCCCACTGAATCGGGACGGTGTTCAGTTCCACCCACTTAGTATCGCCGGAGCGGCTGATCAGCCGAAAGAGATAGCGGCCGGGTGATTCGTCACTGCCCAATCTTTTTATGTCACGTTCCAGGAACAAAGCTCGGTCTTCTGGATGGATCAATTCCACAAATGACTGGGAGAGCAGCTCCTGTGAGGAATACCCAATCATCTCCGCCACGATCGGGTTGGTGAATGCCAGTTTGCCGTCTTGGACGACAAAGATAGCCTCCTTGACATTCTCCACCAGCAGGCGGTACTTCTCCTCGCTCTCCCTTAACGTATCTTCGGTCTTCTTGCGCTCGGTGATGTCGCGGGTGATAGCCAGCAACGATTGTATCCTCCCCTGCTCGTCACGTTCGGGTACAATCCGGGTCAGAAAGTGCTTTGTGCCTGAGGGCAACGGGAAACTTTGTTCGACTTCCTGTTCCTCGCCCGTTTCTAGGGCTTTCCTCAACGAGAGCTCTACAAATTCAGCCTGCGCGCGCGGTCCGCTGGTTTCCAGAGGCGTTTTCCCGATCCACGCCTTCACAGGCGCCCCGAGTTGAATTTCGACTGCCGGATTGCAGTAGATATGTCGCAGGTTGGCGTCGAAACGGACGATCATGTCGGTGGCGTGTTCGACCAGGGTTGAAAAGTCTCCACCTTCCGCTCTTAGCTTCTCCTCCGCTCGCTTGCCCTCGCCAGGCTGTTCAGATGGTCCATGTTCACCGTTCATCGCTTCCCCGCTTTCATCGCTCAGTATTTCAGAATAATTCGAGACATGTGAGTACACTGTTAGTTTCCCACCAACACTGCCGGATAGCCAGGGTTTTCTCAAGGAAACGACCTCGGATCGGTTGCCTGATGAAATGATTTGACACAGAGCTAAGAGAATGGAAGAAATACAGAATGATGCGGATTGAACCACAGGCTCATAGATGACCCAACCACGGATCTCAGTAGCACGATGAACCTCAAGCCTCGGGGGTCGCTCCGTCTAGACCAGGATGCTGCCACGCTGATGCGCCTGATGCCTTTCAAGGTGCGCAAGCTGTTGCTGGTGGCGAGTCTCTACGACGCCTACCTGCTGGAAGAGGACGGGCGTCTGACCGACCTCCTCATGCAGGCCTATCGCCTTCGCGACTTGGGCTATTTCCCGGTGGTCAGCCGGGCGACGGACGCGGAGGAAGCGCTTGCCATGCTGGAGCGCGAGTCCTTCGACCTGGTGGTGGCGATGATGCGTTTGGGAGACATCGACCCCTTTACCTTCGGGCGCCGCGCCAAGAGCCTCTGCCCGGGGACGCCGGTGGTTCTGCTGGCTTACGACACCCCCGAGCTGGAACGGTTGATCGCTTCGCTGGACCGGCAAGCGATCGACCGCATCTTCCTTTGGCGAGGAGATGGGAAGATCCTGGTGGGGATCATCCAACTGATGGAGGATGAGCGGAACGCCGCATCAGACACCGACCAATTTGGCATCCCCAACCTGTTGATCGTGGAGGACGATTTACATTTTACCTCCGTCTATTTGCCCGAGCTCTTCGAAGAGCTGTGGGACCAGACCACCCGCCTCCTGGACGATGAAGTCTCATTGGCCAAGCGCGCCCTTCGCCAGCGCGGAAGGCCACGGGTTCATCTGGCCGGAACCTATGAAGAAGGGCTGGCCATCTACCGCCGCTTTGCTGGAAACTTGCTGGGAGTAATCAGCGATATCCACTACCCACGGGGTGGAAAAACGGACCCTCGCGCCGGAGTGGACTTCGCACGGCTGGTTCGAAGCGAACAGCCCACCCTGCCGATCCTGCTGCAGACCAGCGAGGATGGCATGGAAGAGATAGCCGCCGAGTTGAATGCTGGTTTGCTGCGAAAGGAATCGCCCACTTTGCTGGCCGATTTCCGTGCCGGGCTGCAGGAGCGTTTCGGCTTCGGCGACCTCCTCTTCCGCGATGAGGAAGGACGGGAAGTAGCCCGAGTTCCCAACTTGGACGCCCTCTCTGCGGTAGTGGAGAGCTTGCCCGAGGAGACCCTCTGCCGTTATTTCCAAGAGGGGCAGTTGCGTCGCTGGTTGTGGGCTCGCACCGAATTCTCCCTGGCCCAGCGTCTGGAAGTGGAGGGATTCTCCACCCCGGACCCTGTCCAGTTGCGGCGATTGATCCACCAAGCCATTGAAGAAGAGCAAGAGCGGTCTCGTCGGGGTAGCGTAGTGACCTACTCGCGCCGCTTTCACCCCGAGCATTGGCATCTCGCCCAAATCGGCGGCGGCTCACTGGGCGGCAAAGGCCGTGGCCTGGCTTTCTTCGACAAGGTGATGGCGGAAAACCTGGACCCTGCTCGCTGGCCCGGCGTCAAGGTAGGGATCCCCCGGACCCTGATTCTGCGCACCGAGGTCTTCGAGGAGTTTGTGCGGCGAAACGACCTGCTGCAATGGGCGCTTGGCGAGACCTCCGATCTCCGTGTGGCCAATCGTTTCCTGCAATCGGAGCTGCCGCCCACCTTGGTGGGAGACATCCGCGATTTTATCCGCCAAATACGCCTCCCTTTGGCTGTGCGCTCCTCCTCTCTTCTGGAGGATGCCCTTTACCAGCCCTTCGCTGGGATCTACCTGACCAAAATGATCCCCAACAATCAACCTGATCTGGATACCCGCTTTGTGAACCTGACCAACGCCATCAAGCTGGTCTTCGCTTCCACCTTTTACCGCCAAGCGAAATCGTACATCGAAGCGACCGGCCACCGCGCTGAGGAGGAACAGATGGCGGTGATCATCCAGGAAGTGGTGGGAGCGCCGCACAATGCCCGTTTCTACCCAGATTTCGCCGGAGTGGCGCGATCCTGGAACTACTATCCGGTAGGGAACGCCACACCTGCCGACGGGGTGGTCAATGTGGCCCTCGGATTGGGCAAGACCGTCGTCGATGGGGGAGTCTCGCTTCGTTTTTGTCCAGCTACGCCAAGCATCCTGCCGCAGCTTGATGGCCCATGGCAGCGCGCTCTGGCTCATTCCCAGCGCACCTTTTACGCCATCAATATGAAGCCGGCTTATAGCCAAGCCTACGCCGAAGAGGATGAGTTCTTGCTGAACTTATCGCTGGCGGAAGCGGAGTTGGACGGGACGCTGAGCTGGCTGGGTTCCACCTATTCCCGCGAGGATGACCGCTTGTTGGATGGATTGCGGCCGGGAGGTCCGCGTGCAGTCACTTTCGCCCATCTGTTGAAGAACGAGGTCTTCCCCTTGGCGCCGCTTGTGCGAGAATTGCTGTCCCTGGCCGAAGAAGCCATGCGCTGCCCAGTGGAGATGGAGTTCGCCGCCACGCTGGACCCTGAGCATGCCTTGCCGGCCACTTTCGGCTTTCTTCAAGTGCGGCCATTGGTTGTCGCCGACCAGCTAGTGACGGTCGAGTTAGGCCCCATCGAGCTTTCCCAGGCTCTATGCTTTAGCCGCCAGGTGCTGGGCAACGGCATCCTGGAAAACCTCACCGACATCCTCTATGTGCAACCCGGCCTCTTCGATCCCGGCCAAAGCCCGCAAACCGCTGCGGCGGTGGGGCGGCTGAACGCGCGCTTGAGAGCGGAGCAACGACCCTACCTGTTGGTTGGTCCTGGGCGCTGGGGTTCTTCCGATCCCTGGTTGGGGATCCCGGTCAGTTGGGAGCAGATCAGCGAAGCGCGTGCGATCGTGGAGGCGAGTTTGCCCAATCTAAACGTCGATCCGTCCCAGGGTTCCCATTTTTTCCAAAACATCACCTCGCTTCGCATCGGCTACTTCACGGTCCCCCTCCGTCCTTCTTCACAAAGCGGAGGTTCTGAACATGCCTTCCTGGACTGGGAATGGTTGGAGGAGCAAGAGCCGCAGGCGCAGGACGGCGCTGTGCGCTGGCTGCGGCTCTCCTCGCCGTTGCGGATTGAGATCGACGGGAGAAGCGGGAATGGGGTTATTTACAAAACAAGCTTCCGCGGTGTTATGGGGGCAGATTTGAAATCTGTCCCCATAACATCTGACAGTGCCGGGCAGGGTGTTCCAGTTCGATGGAGGGTCGGATGAATATGCAAAAAGCGGAATGGCAGGTCATCGTTGACCTCTTGCGGGACACCAACCCCGAGCTGTTGGGGCGCATCGGCCGACGGATGATGAACTACCTTTTCAAGCGAAACATCTCTCAGATCGATCAACTGATGAAGCGGCTGGAATCCTCAGCCACTGAGGTGAACGAAACCGGCTACTGGAGCGAGAACCAGCCGATTCCTCGGGTCAATCAATTGTTCCTCGAGCAGATCGTCGAGGAAGTCTTCAAGGTGGCCGCCCTAGAGCTCTCCGTGGAAACTATCAACAGTATGGTCGGGATCTGGCTGAAAAACGAGCAGGCTCGTTTCTTGACCCTGGCCGCAGAGAAGCGGGACATCCCTTTGGCGGAGATCTCCAACGCCGTCCGCCGTTTTGCCAAGATGCCCGAGGCGCAAAAGAACCTTTCCCCGGAAGAGGCCATCAGCACCAAGGTGGCCCTCATTCGCCGCTTCTTCAGCGAGGATCTGGACTACATCAACGTCACCAAGCGCTATTCCACTGTGCTGGACTTCGTCGAGGTGCTGACCCATACGGTCGGCCCGGGAAGCGGAAACGGAACTTTGGGAGGAAAAGCCTCCGGGCTCTTTCGCGCCGAGAAGATCCTCCAGGCGGCCAAACGCGATCTCATCTCCTTGCGCAACCTGGCCATCCCCAAGACCTGGTACATTACCTCAGACGGGATTATCGACTTCCTCCACTTCAACGCCCTGGAGGAAATACCCACCATCAAATACCGCGACCCCCAGGAGATTCGCCAAGAGTTTCCCTACCTGGAACAGCTCTTCAAGAACTCGGTCCTCTCCCCGGGCATCG
>JBAXQG010000063.1:0-5638 GCA_037131855.1 bacterium | reverse complement strand
CTCGCTCCCCCCCTGGTTCCGCTCGATCTTCAACAAGCTCGCTTGCTTGCCGCTGGTGTGCCACAAAGCCTCCAGGAAACTCTGGTCATGCGAGAAGACGATGGTTTGACCGGCATTCTGAAAAATGTGGGCGAAGAACTGCTCGGCCGCTTGCCGTCGCTTCGCCCCCAACGTGGGAACGGGATCATCGAAGACCACTGTCTTAACTCTCAACAGAGGGTCTTGTTGCGTTTTGGCCAGGAAAATAGCCAAAGCCAGCGTGTTCTTGTCCCCGTCGCTGAGTGTCTGGCGAAAACAGGGTCGTGCGACGGAGGTTTTCTCGCTGCCGAGCTGGATGACATGCGCGCCGTGAAGCTCCAAAGCATAATCGCAGCTATGCTTCCCGCCAAGAAAGCTGGTTTTCACGCTAATCAGCCGGAAATCGGCCTGGAAGGAGCTTAGGACGGCGTTGACCTTTTCTTGAAATTGCGCGAACCAACGCTTGTTGAAACCTACTAAATATCTTTGCGAGAGGTCTTGTTGCTGTTTGACAGTTTCTTCTTGGCGAAGCAGCTTCTGGTATTCCTGGCAGTACTGGTCGGTTATCGGCTTTCCACGGGCCTCTAGCTCCCTGAGTTCCGACAATTCCTTTCTTAAGACCTCTATACTTCCTCTGGCTAATGTCTGCTGAAATGCCTGGATCTCTGCGTTGATCGCCTCAACCTGCTCGTTGTAGGCAGCGGCAACCGCTTGCAATCCCAGATAGGAACGGATACTGCCCTCCAGTTCCGGTGATAAACCTCTTTCGGGGGACGGTTGCAACGATACAGCCTGCGGCAGCAAGTCTAGGGCTAGCTCTTGCTGGAGAGCCTGGCGTAGACAGATCCAAGTTTCTTCGAGCTCGGCATGAGGGAAGGAAGGGACTTCGAAGGAGATATGCTCGCCCCAAAAAGCCAGTTGCCCTCGATTCCCAGCCAGAATCCGTTGCAAGTCCAGCAGAACTTTCTCTGTAAGTATGGCGCTAAATCGTTGACCCAGCGTTTCCAACTCTCGCTCTAAGGAACTCCACTCCGGTAGAAGCGCTTCCCGATAAGCTTGCACGTGAGGGTTCGCTTGCACTGGCGTCCTACAGAAAGGGCACTTGCCGCTTGGCTCATGATCTAACCCATAACGGATCCAGTTGGCCCCCTGTGGGCCCAGCCGTCCCTGGATCTCTTCCAAGGTGCGCTGGATAGGCGCAGGGCGAGCCCCTTCATTTAGGCGGGAGAGGAGAGAACGCAGCTCTCTCAGAGGCATTGCTGGGATGATCAGGCATTGAAGAAGGGGTTGGCTGGTTAAAGCGTGCTGCCGCAGATTCTCTTGTTGTAGAGAGGCAATCTCTTTTTCTTTCCTAACGATGCGCTCATAGCAAGCCGGATCGGGCGTCAACATCACGAATTGCTCTGGTTCCAGATGACCAGGGCTGGCCAGCCTGAGGCACTCTTCGAGATGGCGCTTTTGCTTGCGGGTCTCGCGCAGTTCGCCGTCCAAGCGATCGGCTGCCTGAGCTAGGCGGACCCCCTCTTCGCCCAGAACGAATCCATACAAGCCGCGCTTATTCTCATGTTCGACCAGATCCCCGGTATACACATTCCCATTGATGAAGGTCGTATCGAAAATCTCAAGGGTAGAAACGCGGTAATCCCAGCGCTGATTGCGAAAGGTGGCTACTTCCTCCTCCAAAGCCAGTATAACTTCAGGGGCATCTTCGGATTCTCCTCTGGAGGATGCGAAATGCCGGCGAGCCATCAACGGTGCAGGGTCGTTTTCTTGAAGAGAGCGAAACGCTTGACAAAGCGTGCTTTTCTCGCTGCGAAATAAAGGGGACAGATTTATTTATTTTCTTAAATAAATAAATCTGTCCCCTTTATTTCGCGAATCATGCCCTTACCCGTCCTCCAAATCTTCGAGAGTGAGCTTCGCCGTGGAATTATACGTACGCCCATCCACGGATCGCCCTCTTCCTCCTGGCGGCCATTGTAACACACCAGCCTGCAGCGGCATCTGCAGAAGCGGGTTTGAAGCCCGCCCTTGCGAGGAGCCGAACTTCGCCCCCCTCAGTTGGTCTCTCAACGTACACGCCCTTCGCTTCGATCGAAGGCAGGCTTATAATCGGGAAAACAGGCGAGGAGGAATCATACGAACGATGGAACACTATCAGCAACTGAAGGAACTGCTGGCCGAGGTGGCGGACATTGATGCGACGGTTTCCGTGCTGGTCTGGGATATGCGCACTTTCATGCCGCCCGGCGGAGCTGAGGGGCGCGCCGAGCAATTGGCCACACTGGAAAAGATTGCCCACCAGAAGTTCACTTCACCGGAAATAGGAGATTTAATCGAGAAAGCCCGCGAGGAGACCGCCTCTTTGCCGGAGGAAGCGGAGGAAGCCGCCCTGGTGAGGATGGCCCGCCGTGAATATGACCAGCAGACCAAGCTCCCCAGCGACCTGGTGGAACGCCTAGCCCGCACCACCAGCCTAGCCAACCAGACTTGGGTGAAAGCCAAGGCCGCCGCGGACTTCTCTCTCTTCGCCCCGGCCTTGCAGGAGATTGTCGACCTGCAGATCGAAAAGGCCAACGCCCTAGGCTACCGGGATTGCCCCTACGACGCGCTCCTCGATCTCTACGAGGCGGAGATGAAGACCAGCCAGGTGCGCACCCTCTTCGCCCAATTGCGGGAGGGATTGGTGCCGATCGTGCGGGCTATTGCCGATTCTGGTACACAAATCGAGACAGCTTTCCTGGAGCAAGAGTACGAGATCTCCAAACAGGAAGCCTTCACGCGGGAGCTGTTGCAAGCAATTGGCTATGATTTCGCGCGCGGCCGCCAGGATGCCACCGCCCACCCCTTCACCACCTCCTTCTCCCCGGGCGACGTGCGCGTCACCAACCGCTTCCTGCCCAATCGGCCGACCGGCGCTATCTTCGCCGCTCTTCACGAAGGGGGGCACGCCCTCTACGAGCAAGGTCTGCCCGAGCGCTTCCAGCGCACCCCCCTGGGACGCGTCCCCTCCTTGGGGCTGCACGAGTCTCAGTCTCGCCTGTGGGAGAATGTGGTCGGCCGCAGCCTTTCTTTCTGGGAACGCTGGTTTCCTCGCCTGGCCGAGGTCTTCCCGAAACAGTTGGAAGGCATTGACGTGCAACGTTTCTACCACGCCATCAACCGTGTAATCCCCTCCCCGATTCGCATCCAAGCCGACGAGGTCACCTACAATCTGCACATCCTGCTTCGTTTCGAGATCGAGGTCGGTCTGATCGACGGCAGCCTGAAAGTGGCTGACCTGCCGGAAATCTGGATGTCCCGCATGGAAGAGTACCTCGGTTACACCCCGCGCGATCACGCAGAGGGCGTCTTGCAGGACATCCATTGGTCGGAAGGTTACTTCGGCTATTTCCCAACCTACACCCTGGGCAGTCTCCTGGCCGTGCAGTTCTACCGGCAGGCTTTGCAGGAGCGGCCGGAGTTGCGCGCAGAATTGGAGCAGGGTCAAACAGCCGGACTCCTGGCTTGGCTGAGAGAGCGGATCCACGCCCAGGGCGGGAAATGCCTGCCGGTTGAGCTGGTGCGCCGAGTCACCGGCGGCGAGCTGGAAGCAGCCCCCTTCCTGGCCTACTTGAAAGAGAAGTACGGCCCCATCTATGGCATCTAAACGCCGATGAGCTCTCCGCAGCCATGCTCGAGGCCAAGCCTTGAAGAGCTGAAAATCCGCCTGGGGGAGATCTACGACCTGCAACGGGCTTCAGCCGTGTTAAGTTGGGACCAGCAGACCTACATGCCGAAAGGCGGGGCAGCAGCTCGTGGCGAGCAACGCGCCACCCTCAGCGGATTAATTCACCAAAGATCCACAGATCCTCGCTTAGGTGAGCTGATTGCGCGACTGGAGGAAGAAAACAGCCCTTTGGACCCGGAGCAAGACGATCATGCCATGGTTCGGATGGCTCGCCGCACCTACGAGCGCAACCGGCGAATTCCTGAAGAGCTGATCAGGCAGTTGACTCTGAAAACTTCGTTGGCGCGCGAGGCCTGGGTCGAGGCGCGGGCGGCGTCCGTTCCAGGAAGAAGCCTTTTTGGTCACTTCGCCCCGTACTTGACTGAAGTGGTGCGTTTGAAGCGGGAGCAGTCAGAAGCTTTGGGCTACCCGGAGAGTCCCTACGATGCCCATCTCGACTATTTCGAACCTGGATTGCTGGCCAGCCAGGCAGCTATTCTCCTAGACAGGTTGGCGGAAGGGCTGCGTCCGCTGGTCGAGGCCATCACCGCTTCCTCAATCCAGATTGAGACCACTTTCCTGGAAGATGTGCGGGATGGGGAGAAGCAGTGGGCCATCTCCCTGGAGATCCTCCAGGCGATAGGTTACGACTTCCAACGAGGCCGCCAGGACCGCAGCGCTCACCCCTTCACCACCGCTTTTTCAGGGGGCGATGTGCGCATCACCAATCGCCTCAGCTCTCGCCTGGAAACACCTCTCTTCACGGCTCTGCACGAAGGGGGACACGCCCTTTATCACTTCGGCATCCCCTGCCGCCTGGAACGCAGCAACCTGGCCTCCGGCTCCTCTTACGGCTTGCATGAATCCCAGTCGCGCCTGTGGGAGAATCTGGTCGGGGGCAGCCGGCCCTTCTGGGCCTTCTGGTTCCCGCGCCTGGCCAAAGCCTTCCCCGAACGACTGGCGACCGTCTCCGAGGACAGCTTCTATAGAGCGGTCAATGCCGTTCGCCCCTCCCCCATCCGTGTTGAGGCCGACGAGGTGACCTACAATTTGCACATCGTGCTCCGTTTCCAGTTGGAGCAAGCGCTGCTGGAGGGGAGGCTCGCGGTAAAAGACCTGCCTTCCGCCTGGAACGAGGGGATGGTCCGCCTGCTGGGCGTGATGCCGCGGGACGATGCCGAGGGAGTCTTGCAGGATGTTCATTGGTCGAGCGGGCAGTTCGGCTACTTCCCCTCCTACGCGCTGGGCAACCTATTGGCCGTGCAGTTCTTCAACTGTGCGCTGCACGACCTTCCCGGCCTCAACTCCTCCGGATCGACTGGAGGTCTAATTGCCCGGGGCGAGTATGCCCCCCTGCGTCAGTGGCTTCACGACCGGATCCATTCCTGGGGAGGCAAATTGCTCCCTGATGAACTGGTGCGAAAGGTCATTGGCGGGCCAATTGACTCCCAGCCTTTCCTCGATTATTTATGGGACAAGTACGCTCCGCTCTATGGCCTCCAACGGCCGCCGGCAAAGCGCAGTGGATTGAAGATCTCGCATCTCGGAGGTGAATAATTTGCACCGAAAGTGGGTATCTTGTCTGTTAGTCGGGCTGCTGGTCTTGGCGGTTTGCCCCCTTTGGCCCATAGGGGTTTCATCAGCGGGAGGAGAAGCGGCTTGGCCCGCCTTCCAGCATGATGCGCAGCATCGTGGGCGAAGCGAAGCGACGATCCCCAGCGATGCGCCTCGCATGATGTGGTCCTTCGCAAGCACCCCGCCGGCCAAAGCCATCGAGCTTCCCTCTCCCCTGGTGGGAGCAGATGGTACGATCTTCCTCGCTGGGGAAGCCCTCTGGGCTTTGCGCCCGGATGGCACTTCTCTTTGGAAGAAAGAGCTCGCCGCTGGTTCCGCTCCAGCCGGAACCTCTTT
>JBAXQG010000062.1:0-5708 GCA_037131855.1 bacterium | reverse complement strand
CCTTACTCTTTCACCCGCGGGTCGAGGAAACGGTAGGTCAGGTCGGAGAGGAAGTTGGCCCCCACCACGGCGATGGCGGTGATCAGGAAGATCCCCTGCAGCAGGGGGTAATCGCGTCCCGCCAGGGCGTCGTACATCAGCCGGCCCAAGCCGGGCCAGGAAAAGACCGTCTCCACCTGGAGGGCGCCGGTGATGGTGAATCCCAGGTTCAGGGCGATCAACGTCACCATCGGGATCATGGCGTTGGGCAGGGCGTGCCGGCGGAGGATCCGCCCTTCCGGCGCTCCTTTGGCTCGAGCGGTGGTGATGTAGTCTTCGGTCAGCACGTCAACCAGCGAGTTGCGCATGATCAGCGCGTACTCGCCCATCAGTACCAGAGCCAAGGTTACCCCAGGCAGGACGAGATGCCAGAGCATGTCGGGCAACCTTTGCCAGAAACCGGCCAAGGAAAGAGCTGGAGTGAGCATGCCGGATGTTGGAAACCAGCGCAGTGTCACGGCGAAGAGAGCCACCATCAGGATTCCCAGCCAGAAGGTGGGCATGGCATAGGTCACCAGGGCAAAGCCCAGGGCGGCCACATCCACCCGTTTGCCTCTTTTCCAGGCAGCCAGAATCCCCAGCAGCACCCCGCCCAGGATGGCCAGCACCTCTGCCGCCACGGTCAAGAGCATGGTGGCTAGAAAACGCTCCAGGATAATGCCCCCGACCGGTTTCTTGTAGATGAAGGAGGTTCCCAGGTCGCCCGTAGCCAGGTTGACCATGTAGATCCCGAACTGCTGGTACCAGGGCTTGTCCAACCCGAACATCTCAGTCACCCGCTGCGTCGCCTCCGGGGACATGCGGGGGTTGCGCACCAGCATCGAGACCGGATCCCCCGGCATCACCCGGAAGAGGAAGTAGTTCATCACCAGGATGATCAGGATCGTCAGCAAAGCTTGGAACAGCTTGCTGAAGAAGTAGCGGCGGGTCATCCCGAGCGAAGCATGAGGCCTTGCCTCCCTTCAGGCAGGTGTTTGACTAGAGGCCGGGCAGGCGGCTGACCATGGAGCAAGCTTCGCCCCGCGTGCTGGTTTGGTCCGGGTGGAAGGTCCCATCCGGGTAGCCGGTGATGAGGCCCATCGTCTTGGCGGTCTCGATGGATCCAAATCCCCAGTAGTCAAGGGGGACATCGGCGAAGGAAGGCATTTCCGGCGCCCCCCCGGCGGCTCCCTCCAGGCGGACGATCATGGCTGCCTCCTCCGCGCGCGTCACTGGGCGATCCGGTTGGAAGGCGCCGTCCGGATAGCCGGTGACGACACCGGCTTGGACTGCGGCAGCAATCGATACAGCAGCCCAATGGCCGTTCGTGTCGCTGAAGGCGGCCGCTGTGGGGGAGGTTGGCAAGGTTTTGGCGCGCACCAGCATGGTCACCAGCTCGGCCCGGGTGATCGGCGCGTCGGGCCGGAAGCTGCCGTCCGGGAATCCTTTCACCAAGCCCAAGCCGACCAGCTTGGTCACCGCTGGGGCAGCCCAATGGCCGGCCAGGTCAGGGAAAACCAAGGCAGTAGGGGTGGAGCTGGGGGTGGGCGTCGGCGAAGGAGTGCTCCCGGCAGGGGCGGCGCTGAGGTAGTTCTCGGCGGTGTTGGCGTAGAAAAGCGCTCCATCGCCGATCACCGGGACGATCCCCTCCACTTTGTCCTGGCGCACCGCCTGGACCGAGGTGTCGTAGCAAAGAATGCAGTAGGGGAGGTCCTCGTAGAGGATTCTTTGGGCTTCCCACACTGCGTCTTGCCGGGAGCTGGGATCGATCAGGGTGGCTTGCTTGACCACCAGCGCATCGAAGGTGGGATTGCCATAGTAGCAGTCGTTGTTGTTGCCGATCTGCTCGCTGGTCAAGACATTCAAGAGGGTGCTGGGGTCCACGTCGCCGCCCCAACCCCAGATGAACATGTCGAAATCGGCGCCTTGGAAGATGCGGTCATTGAGAGCCCCATCGTCCACCGTTTCCAGCTCGGTGTCCAAGCCAACCTTCTGCAGGTAACTCTTGATCATCTGCCCGGCTTTTACTTCCTGGGTGTTCTCCGAGCGGAGAAGGAAGCGCAGCTTCAAGGGATTGCCGGAAGGATCCTCGCGCATCTTATCGCCATTGATGTCCGCACAGCCAGCGGCATCCAGCAAGGCGTTGGCCTTGGCGGGATCGTAGGAGCGCAGCTCCCCTGGGGTGGGCTGGTAGTGCCAGAAGGGGTCAGTTGGCGGGATCAAGGTCGTCCCTGGGTTGCCCTCTCCCTCCAGGGCGAGGTCAATAATCTCTTGCTTGTTGATAGCCCACTCCACAGCTTGGCGCACGCGCTTGTCCAGCAAGACCGGGTTCCCCTTGGAGCTGGGGTCGGTCCAGCAGTTGAAGGCCAGCTCAGTGAAGCCGTTTTCCTCGAAGCTGTGCATCCAAATCCCTGGATCTGACTGCAACCCCTTCCGTTGGCTGGGGAAAAGGTTCAAGGCGACATCGATCTCCCCCACCAAAAGAGACTGGGCCATGGTGTCACGGTTGGCATAGATCAGGAAGAAGACGCCATCCATGCGAGGGGGACCGCGGAAGTACTCCGGGTTGGCCTCCAGGCGCAGGCGCTCCGATTTTTTCCATTCTCCGAACTTGAATGGACCTGTGCCCACTGGGTTGTCGTTGGCGTATACCTCCAACTCGGCAGGGGGGACGTCTTTCCAGAGATGCTCCGGGAGGATGGGAGTGGGATTCAGCAGCATGTTCGCCTTCGGCTCGCTGGTCTTGATGACTACCGTCAAATCGTCTTTGGCCTCAACTGATTCGATCCCCCGGAGAAACTCGGCATTCAAGCCCAGGCCGGTTTCTAAAATTAGGTCATAGGTGAACTTGACATCTCGAGAGGTGAAGGGTTGACCATCGTGCCATTTCACCCCCGACCGCAAATGGAAGGTCCAGGTCAGGTCATCCGCGCTTCTTTCCCAGCTTTCGGCCAAGGATGCCTGCGGTTCCAAGTTTATGTTGAAAGAGACCAGCGAATCGTAGATCAGCAGGAAGGCCTCAAAGGAAGCGCGTTCGTAAGCTACGAAGGGATTGAGGCTGTCCAGATCCTCAGTCGTGCCAATGGTCAAGTAGCGCGGTTCCGCCACCGCCTGCCCAGGCGCCAATCCCAACCCTCCGCCGGCCAAGGCCAGCGCCATCAACCAGACCATTGCTTGTTTCCATAATGCGCGCGTCATGACTTCTCCTTTCCGTTTGTCGTCGCGACTTCGTCGATGCGGAAGAATCCTTCCGCTGTGTCCAGGGTAACTGCGACCCCCAAGGGCAAGGTCGCGCGGTCTTTGGTGTGGCCCAGGGGGAGCCCATAAAGAACGGGGTGGCCTAGTGGCTCCAGCAACTCGAAGAGGATGTCCTCCAGGCTTCGTTGGTTGAAGGATCCGGGATCCAGCTTGCGAGGCTCGCAGTCCAGGCATTCGCCGATGACGATGCCCCGGGCGGCCTCTAGCTTTCCCGCATTCAACAAGTGAGTGAGTAGATGGTCCATTTGCCAGGGCTCGGTCTCCAACTCTTCCAGGAAAAGGATACAGCCTTCCGTGCGGATTTCCCAAGGGGTTCCCAACCCGGCGCAGACCAGGGTCAAGTTTCCCCCCACGAGGGGCCCCTGGACCCGCCCCGCATTGATCTTCAACAGGTACTTGTCGGGATCGGCCATTTTTATTTCCCCCAACGGCTCATCGCCGGTGAGCGCGCGCAGGAGGAGGTCCTTCTTGTAGGCTGTCATCGATTCCGGATCAAAGCCCGCCAAACTGGGACCATGGAAAGTTACCAAATCAGCTTCCCGGGCGATGGCCAGGTGCAGCGCGGTGATGTCGCTGTAGCCAAGGAAGATTTTTGGATTTCCCCGGATCACGTCAAAGTCCAGCAGGCGGGGCAGGCGCGCCGCCCCAATTCCCCCCTGGCTGCAGAAGACAGCATCGATCCCGGGGTGATCGAAAGCCCAGATCAGGTCAGCGGCGCGTTCCGCGTCGAGGCCCGCATAGTCGTAGTGGCGGTCATAAGCATGCGCCCCCACCTTCACCTGAAAGCCCCACGACTCCAACGCGGCAATCCCCCTCCAAAGCTCGCTGCGCTTCCAGGGCCCGCTGGAGGGGGACACCAACCCGACCGTATCTCCTTGACGCAAGCGTCTTGGCTTCAACATGGCTGCACCTTCCTCTCCACTCTTTGCTTTGACAATATACACGTTGTCCCCTTGAAAACGAAGCGATGATAGGGCAGGTTTGAAACCTGCCCCTACGGAGAATGACAAAATAGGCCGGCTCCTCTTCAAAATGACCAGGAAGACCCGGACCCAAACAACCAAGGGCTGCCGGAAGCAGCCCCTGGTGGAAATAGGAGGGTAGAAGAAGAAGGATTTTTCTACTGAATCTGGCTGGGCATTTCTCCCAGGGTTACTGTCAGGCTGAGGGTCTGGCCATTGCGCCAGACGGTGAGAATGAGCGCGTCGCCGGCTTGTTTGGAAAGGATCAACTGACGCAACTCCTCAGCCTTGATAATGGGTGTACCGTCTACTGCCTGGATGACGTCATCGGCTAAGAGGCCGGCCTTCGCCGCAGGGTCGCCGGCTGAGACGCTGCCGACCAAAGCGCCGGAAACCTGGGTCAGGTTCAATTGACTGGCGATCTCCTCGGTCACTCCAGCGAAGGTGATCCCCATCCAAGCTCGGGTTACTTTCCCGTGCGCAACGATATCCTGGAAGGATCGACGAGCGGCATCGATATCCACAGCAAAACCGATTCCCTGGGCTGATTCGATGATGGCTGTGTTGATTCCGATGACTTCACCATTGATGTTAACCAAGGCGCCCCCAGAGTTGCCGGGGTTGATGGCAGCGTCTGTCTGGATCAGATCCATTAGGGGATTGCCACTGTCCGGGTCGCTGATGGTCCGGTTCATGGCGGAGACGACTCCCACCGTGACCGAGTTCTCAAAGCCGTAGGGGTTGCCGATGGCGATCGCCCAAGAGCCTACCTTCAAGTTGGCATTGTCAGCAAGTTTCGCCTCGGGCAGGTTGCTGCCGTCGATCTTGACCACGGCGATGTCGGCCAGGGAGTCAGTGCCGACCACGCTGCCGGTGAAAGTGCGGCCGTCGGGGAGAGTCACTTTGATCGCCACGGCATTTTTCACGACATGGTTATTGGTCAGGACGTAACCATTGGCGCTGTCCACGATCACTCCCGAGCCTTGCCCCTCTTGGGGTTGCTGCTGGGGAATGGTGTAGTAGCCGGGGAAGTTGAAGCGATCATCCTGCTGGACGGTTTGGTACGTGGTGTCGATAAAGACGACAGCAGGATTCACTTTCCCTACCGCCAAGGTGATGGCATCCTCAGTGGTCTCGTTGACCCCCTGCGGTTCGCTGGTTGTGGAGGGGGAGAAAATCTCCGCCAGGGAGGTGCTGGTGTTGGTGGCCAGTTGCCGCGAAACAATGGGGACAGATTTCAAATCTGTCCCCATTGTTTCCGAGAAGGGACCAGCGCAACCCGCCAGCACTAAAACAGCGAGAAGCGGGACGATCCACAGCACGGTTCTTCGTATTTTCATCTTTTTTACGCTTCCTTTCTGCGTTTTCCCAAGTAAAGCGGATCCGTGTGAACGGTGGGGTAAGGAAATGTGAAGATGAAATAAAGAATGCTAGACAGCCTGCGGCAGCACCGTTAATGGGGACAGATTT
>JBAXQG010000061.1:0-5728 GCA_037131855.1 bacterium | reverse complement strand
AATCTTCACAAAAGGCGGAAGACAATCTAAAGTTATAGGCGAGCCGTTGGAGCAGGTAGAATGCAGCGGCCGAAAGGAAATACGATGGATACTCGAGGCGCTTTGCGGATCTTGCTGATCGAAGATAGTGCTGTCTTTATACTTTCAGTCCAGCACATGTTGGAGCAAGTCGAACCAAAGTGGTCCGTGGAAGCGGTGAATACCCTGGCCGATGGACTGAGGCGGTTGGCAAGGGGCAGGATTGATCTGGTCTTGTTGGATCTCACCCTCCCTGACAGCGAAGCTGAATCAACCTTCCGCCGGCTTTCTCCGCAGGCTCCACATCTTCCCGTGGTCATCCTTTCTTCCTCTATTGACACCGCTTTGGCTGTTTCGACCTTGCGGCAAGGGGCCATGGACTATTTGATGAAAGAACAGGTCACGCCTTCCAGTTTAGCCCAAGCAGTGCGCCGGGCGCTGGAGCGCAAACAGTCCGAGGCCGAGGCTCTCCGCCAAGCGGGTTTGTTGGGGAACATCCGCGACGCCATCATCTCCACCAACTTGGATCAAGGGATTCTTAGCTGGAGCAAAGGAGCAGAACTTCTTTACCAGTGGACGGCTCAAGAAGTGCTTGGCAGGCCAATTTTTAGTCTCCTGCAGACGGAATACCTGACGACCAGCCAGTCACAAGCCACGCAGATGATCCTAAGCGAGGGCCATTGGCATGGAGAACTGCAGCAAACCAGGAAAGATGGCGCAATGATTATCGTGCATTCCTCGGTATCCCTTCTTCGTGATCGCCAGGGGGAGGCCGAGGGATGTGTAGTAGTCAATCGGGACATCACCGAGCGAAAGAGGGTTGAGGATGCACTGGAAGAAGCGCTGCGAGAATCGCACATGCACCAGGAAGAGACCCTGGCTTTGCTGAAAGGAACCCGCGCTATTCTCTCCCTGAATTCCTTCCATGAGGTCTCCAAAACCATTGTCGATCAGTGCCGCGAGTTGGTGGGCGCTCGAATCGGTCTGCTGACTTTGCGCAACGAGCAGGAAAGCCGGACAGAAGCTCTTGTATTGACGACGGGTGAGGTTAACGTTGCGTTTGACCTCGATCGGTTCCTCCCGATTGATGGTTTTCGCGCTGACACCTACAGGAGTGGGCGGGTAGTCTGGGAAAACCAAGTAACCCGAAGTCCCTTGCGAGATTTTTCCCCCGGCTGCGATGCCGGAATGGAGAGTGTCCTCTTCGCCCCGCTGCTGGTTGATGGACAGGTGGCAGGACTCCTCGGCTTGGTGGACAAACGCAACGGCTTCAACCAGGAGGACTCGCGAATCGCCTCCGTTTTCACCGAACTGATCAGCGTGGCCTTGGTGAACAGAAGGATCCGGGAATCATTGATTTCCAGTGAAGAACGTTTCCGTTTGTTGGCCTCTTCTGCTTCCGACGCGATCATCTCGTTTGATGGCAAAAACCGGATCACATTCTGGAACCAGGCGGCAGAGCGGCTCTTTGGCTATACCGAGAAAGAAGCTTTGAGCCGATCTTTCCTATGGCTCTTTCCCGAACCATATCAAAGTCGTTTGGAAGAGCAGCTAGGCTTTGTTCGAGAGGGAGATGCCGACAAGCTGACCAACCGTTCCATGGAATGGAACGGCCTGCATAAGGATGGCCGGGAGTTTCCCCTGGAGCTCTCGATGGCTGCCTGGCGATCTGGAGGGGAGAGCTATCTGACCGGGATCGTGCGTGATCTCAGCGAGCGCAAACAAGCCCAGCAGATGCAAGCGGACATGATCCGCACCGTAGTGCATGATTTGTCCAACCCGATCGCTGCCATTCATGCCGCCTTGGAACTGGCTCCTGTTGAAAAAAATGAGCTGGGAGCGAAGATGTCCGAGTATGTCTTCATTATGAAACGCAATGCGGAACGATTGTCCGGTTTGACCCGCAATTTAATGGAAGCTGCTCGCATTGATACTGGCGATTTGATCCTGCGCAAGGAACCAATTGTCCTGGGACCTTTCCTGGCGGAATTTGCCCAACTGGAGGGGCCGGTTTGCCAGGAGAAAAAGATCCGCTGCGCGGTAGAGCTTCCTGACCGGCCGGTATGGGTGGAGGCGGACCGAGGCAGGCTGGAAGAGATCGTCGCGAACCTGGTGGATAATGCCATCAAGTTCACTCCTGCAGATGGAACCATCCTGCTTTCCCTGCAAACCGAGGCGGAATGGGCGATTCTATCGGTCACCGACAACGGGCCAGGCATCGAACCAGAACACCTGCCGCACATCTTTGAGCGATTCTTCCGGGGCAGCGGGAAGCATCACGGCTCCGGTTTGGGTCTTTTTATTGTCCGATGGCTGGTGGAAGCGCACGGCGGAACGATCCAAGCGCGAAGCGAGATCGGCCACGGCGCCTCCTTTGAGGTTCGTCTGCCGCTGATCCCCGCTCCTTTCTCCTAGGGCCGGCTGCCGAAAAGTTTCGAAACGATTGCTAAAAGCGATAGCCTCGTTCTAACTTCAACCTAACCCATCTATTACGGTTGTGAAGAGCTGTGGCGATCCCGCGCTGCTGCTCCATTTCGTCAGGGAGTGAATGTTGCTCAGTCCAGGATGATTTGCTCTCCGCGATTCGGCAGGATCACCTGGCAGAGCTTGCCGAATCGCTGTCGATAATACTCACGGCGTTCCCCGTGAACCGGCAAGAGCGTGCGAGGGCGGATCGTCTCCACCATCTCAATGACCCCGGCCGTGTCGATATGGCCGCTGGCATGCAAGGCCGGCCCTGCGTATCGCGATTCTTCTCCAGCTTTTAGGCTGCCCACCGGGCGCAGGCCAAAATGATCGATCCAACGAAGCAGGCGCTCTTGATCGATAGCCATCTCTTCATTGAATGCCTCGCAGGAGGAGTAGATGTAGAGGCCGCCTTTCGGTAGGATGTCGACCAATTCCTGCAAATCCCAATAGGAGAAGCACACGACATAGTTGCCTGGGGACTTTCGCAAGTCGGCGGAGGTGACCAGACGCTCGGGGCAGGAGGCTTGGAACGATTCCAAGAGGGCAGTCTGCCATTGCGCATAGCTGCCGCGGACTTCTCGATAGACGGCAATCCGCGAATCGGTCAACGGGTCAGGTACGCTCGGGTCGCCAAGACGCAACGCTTTCAGCAAATAGGCGTCCTTGTCGGTGATCACCAACTGACGTCCGGCCTCCGCTGCCGCCTGCAAGAAAGAGAGCAAGCGCACCACGTTGCGCGGACCGAAGTCGGCGATGACCAACCCCTTCTCCTGGCGCACCAACTGGCAGGCTTGATCGAGTACATCCTCCTCGGTCGTAGCAACGATTTCCTCCCCCTTCTCCCCGATGATGCGCGTCGCTTCGCAGATCAAAGCGCGGGGGTGAAGGGCCGCCGCCAGGCGGAAGAACGCCCTCGTCGCGGCGCTCTGGCTGCCGTGCAAGCGCAAATCACCGGTGTAGACCACCCATCCACTGGGCGTATCAATAGCGAAGGCGCCCGCCCCCGGGATGGAGTGATCCACCGGGTAGCGGCGAATGCGGAGGTTGCCGGCCTGAGCCTCCCCGTTGGGAAGGTAGAGCGCGGGGTTGCCGCTGATCGAACGAGCGCTGCTGGGCGCCCGCAGGAACTCCGAGGCCCGGGGCTGTTCCGGCTCCAAAAGGACAAGAGGCCGCAAGAGAGCCGGGCAGGGATTATCCTTGCTCCCTCGCTGGGTTCCCAGGACGCCATTTGCCTCGATTCGCGGCATGGCGTAGGCGATCTCACCGGACATGCCGCTTCGCCCGGTATCTTGCATGGCCTTGACGATCAGCGCCGTGGCTAGGCCGCTATAAATCGGGGTCGAGACGTCGAGAAAAGAAAGGTAACCACTGTGGTCGAGGTGAGCATGGGTCAGCAGGATCCCATCCAGGTGCAGCCGGCGTTGGGCGGGATGTCCCTGGCAATGCTCCCAGGCGCGTCCCGACATCTCATACTCGGGACGGTAGATCCCCTCCAGCGGAGGCAGCAAGTCCAGCTCGAGGTAGTCGCAAAGACCAGCGGTTGCCCGGGGCGGCATGAAGTCATCGAAGAAGAACGCCTCCCGGCTAAAGTTCTTGCCAAAGTCCAGGAACAAAGCGGTTCCGGCTGCTTCCAGCAGGAATTTGTTCCCTCCCACGCAGTCGGCGCCGTCATAGAAAGTCAAAGTCACCATGGGGTCAGGTCTTTAGATTTAGCATTATTAGCAATATAAGAATCTCCTCTGCCCCTCTTGGAGGGTTCATGCGCGTAATAAACAGCGAGTCCTTTCTCGACTCAATTGATGCAGACAGCACTGCCGATCAAGGTGCAAGAACATAATGTGACGGCTGCAGGCGATGGATCGAACGCTTTTTTAGAGAAAGCCAGAGGGGTTTCCCCCTCTGGCAGATTGTACAGTGGAGTACTTGCCGGGACTGCTGATTCCTATATTTGAGCTTGGTTGCTGGTGGCTGGGGGGAGCTCCTCTTGTTTGCGAGGCCGGGTTTGAATGGAGATCCACAGCGAACCCAAAGCGGCCAGACCTACAATCAGTTCGACTATCCAGCCCACCACAGGGATGCCATAAAGCAAGACCAAGATGAGCGTACCCAGCAACATGGAACCGGCCGGGCTGGGATCAGGCTTTTTGGTCAACGCACTGAGCAAAGCTCTCCCCAATGTATAACCGACCAGGACGGAAGCAGCGAAACGAAGATAAAGCCAAAGGAAGGCGCCTGCCGCAACGGCTGTTAAACAAGCGACGCCAACGGTGGTCCCAGCCAGTTCGCCGAAAGTGATCAAGCCAAGGCCCATGGCCAAAACAGCGGAAAGAACGAAAAAGAGGACGACAGCAAGTGGGATAGCCAACACCCACACCACACCCCAACCGAGAGCTGGGAAAGGCCGCTTGCCCAGTGCTTTGGCGCCACGCCGCATGAAACTGCGGAAAAGCCAGAGCATCAGGAACCCGGCTACTATCAGGACAATCCAATGCCGGAAGGTGTTCCACAGCCAGTCGGCAGAAGTTTGCGGTTGGCCTGGTTGAGAAATAACCGGCGTACCCGGTTCAACGGAGATGGGGTGATACGCTACTTTGCCCGCTACGCCCGAGGGGATGACGAACTCGCGCGAGCTGCTGTAATCGAGGGTTCCGCCGACGGAAGCATTGGCGTCTACCGCTAAACCGGCGTTGACGAGGGGCCAGGTTGGCGCACCTGGGATCCAGGTCATCCACCAGGTGGAAGGCATTTCGGCGCTGTTTTGGCCATCAACGACCAGTGTGGCGTTACGACCGATTTTGCCCAACAGAGTCAGGCGGCTTCCACCGAAGAGGAGATCCTCATTGATCTCTCCAGCCAGAAGAGCTTGCGCGCCACCGAACACCACTGTGCCGGCGATGCGGCTGCCAGCTTTGCTTTCCAAGCTGCCTCCGCCTGCCACCAAGTCCCGGCCCAGTTGCGCTTTCTCGCCTAGTGTGATGACGGCAGCCACCACTCGCACGGCTCCTTTTACTGTACCCTCGATGATGATGGCCCCTGCCATGCCGAGAAGATCGCCCTCAACAATCCCCGTCTCGGCAATGCGAACAGTTCCTCCCGACACCACCAAGTCGCCGCGAATGGTTCCTTCCAGGGTGAAGGTCGCCGCACCGACATAGTAATCCCCTTCCACCGACAGCCCGGAGGTGACCGCAATATTGGTTCCCCCCTGGGCGGTGAAAGCGCTGGCAGGCGTGGTCACTGC
>JBAXQG010000060.1:0-5792 GCA_037131855.1 bacterium | reverse complement strand
AGTAGTTCTGATATTATACAGTACATGCTGCCGCAGGCTGTCATGCTGCCGCAGGTTAATAAACTGCCGAAAATGCTATGGTGACAGAGTAGACCTCCGGTCAATCCGGAAATCTGTCCCCGTAAATCTAGAGCTGCTGCGTTGCTCAGCATTGCCGAGCGCATGACTGCTGTGACCTTATGCTGCCTAGAAAGGAGTATCGACTGATGTTCTCCAAGAAAGAGGGAGCGGTCCTGATCGTTCGCTTGCAACCAGGGGAGGAGCTGCTGGAATCCCTTCGCGCCGCCATCGAGAAACACGAAGTCACCACTGCCATCCTCCTCTCCGGAATCGGGATGCTGATCGAGACCGAATTAGGTTTTTTCCAGGGTCCGGGGAAGGGCTATTCCATCCACTGCTTCGCTGAACCCTGTGAGCTGGTTAGTCTCTCCGGCAACGTTTCGCGCCAGGAGAATGGTTACAACCTGCACCTCCACGCCACCTTGGTTGAGGCTGGAGGAGGAGCAGTGGGCGGCCACCTGATGAAGGCCACCGTCCACCTGACGAACGAGATTTTTCTCCTGGAGACGGGGATCCCGGTTTACCGGCGGCAGGAGGATAGCGGATTGTTTGGTCTCTATTTGGAGTGACAGGTACTGAGATTGTCACCTAGGATACAGAAGGAGTAAAAAAATGGCGCTTTCCATCGGGATCGTCGGGCTGCCTAATGTCGGCAAGTCGACCCTTTTCTACGCCCTCACCAAGAAAGAGGTAGAACGAGGCAGTTATGCTTTCTCCACCACCGAGCCCAATGTGGGGGTTGTCACCGTCCCCGACCCCCGAGTAGACCAACTGGCCGCCCTTTACCACTCTAGGAAGAAGGTCTACGCATCGGTGGAATTCGTCGACGTGCCAGGCCTGGTGGAAGGTTCCAGCCAGGGGGAAGGGCTGGGCAACAAGTTCCTCGCCGGCATTCGCCTGACCGACGCCATCCTCTTCATCCTTCGCGCCTTCCAGAGCGAGGAGGTGCTCCACAGCGGGCCGCGCATTGATCCCCTGTGGGATCGCGAGATTTTGGAAACGGAGATCCTCCTGAAGGATCTGGAGACGGTGGGGCGAAGGGCTGAAACGCTGGAGAAAGAAGTGAAGGTTGGGAAGGGCGAGCAGAATAGCGAGTGGGAAGCCATTTCCAAGGCTCACCATTTGCTTAAAGAGGGGAAACCTCTAGTTGAGGTTGCTTGGAACGAGGAAGAGCGCAAGCTATTGCGCGGTTACCAGTTGCTTTCCCTGAAGCCCCGCCTCTACCTGCTGAACTGCACCGGCGCGGGCGTTGCCCAAGAGACTCTCCAAGAGTTCCAGACCCACGATTGGCCGTATCTGGCCATGGACGCACTGACCGCAGCCGAGGCAGGAGACTTCAGCCGCGAGGAGCGCATCGAGTTAGGGTTGGATCCCGAGTTCGAGGTTGATCAATTGATCCGTCAATCATACCGGCTGCTCGACTTGATCACCTTCCTCACGATCGGACCGGACGAGACGAGAGCGTGGACGATCCGCCGGGGGATGACCGCGCAGCAGGCCGGCGGGGTCATTCACACTGACTTCGAGAAGCATTTTATCCGCGCCCTGGTGATCCCCTGGCGCGATCTCCTCCAAGTCGGCGGCTTTCCCCAAGGCCGGGAGAAAGGATTGGTCCGCACGGAAGGCAAGGGATACATCGTTCAAGACGGCGATGTCATCGATATCCTGCACAACGCCTGATCACGCTAGGTTTCCAGCGATACCAACGGAAAGGAAGGGGAATGATCATGGAGCAAGAGACACTGTTATCGGTCCTCCATCAGGCGATGGAGATCGAAGTGACGGGACGGGAATTCTACCTTGTGACGGCAGCGCACACCGAGGATCCGCAGGGCAAGGAAGAGTTTCTCAAGCTTGCCCGGGAAGAGGAAGAGCATTTCCAGGCTTTGCAGAAGAGCTACGATGCCATTGAAGGAGGACGAGCGATTCTTTGGGATCCTCCCAATATGACTGCCTCCGCGTTGACCCCCTTTTTCGCCCATGCTCTCCCTGAACGGGCTGCGCAGATGAACTTCGAGATCTCTGCCCTCTCCATCGGCGTGATGTTGGAGAAGAATTCCTTCGAGTTTTACGCCAAGATGGCCGGTGAGGTACACGACCCGCAGGTACAGGCGATGTTCCGGGATCTTGAGGAATGGGAGAAAACCCATTATCGCAACCTGCTTGGGCAGATGGAGTTGCTGAAGAGGGACAGTTGGGCGCTGAACCGCTTCGCTCCTTTTTAAAGATTAAACCTGACCGGCGGTTCCTCGGAAAGGGCAACATCCTGGTGGTTGCCGCCAGGGATACCGGACCGCCTGGCCGCTCTTGGCGGACACTGGAGATGCGAAAACCAGCCACTTGTTGACCAGCTCTATTGGCGCGCTGGTAGCGTACAATGACATCATCCTAGCCAAGGTCACGGCTGGAGTGTCAAGGAGGAAACGATGATCGACCCAGCATTTCTGGCGGAACTTGCCCATCAGGCTTTGCATGGCTTGCTCGAAGTGGCGGAGATGAAGCCCGGACAGATCCTGCTGGTCGGATGCAGCACCAGCGAAGTGATCGGAGAGAAGATCGGCGCCCACTCCTCCCATGAAGCGGCGGAAGCGATTATGGCCGGCATCCTTCCCCTGGTCCGCGCTCATGGCCTGTTCTTGGCCGTGCAGTGCTGTGAGCACCTCAACCGCGCTTTGGTAGTAGAGGAAGAGTGCGCCCGACGCAACGGATTGGAAGCAGTCAGTGCCATCCCCCACAGCAAAGCTGGCGGCGCCTTCGCCGCCCTGGCCTACCGCACCTGCCAGCGACCGATATTGGCGGAGACGATTTCTGCCCAGGCCGGAATAGACATTGGCGACACTTTCATCGGCATGCATTTGCAGCGAGTGGCCGTGCCGGTGCGGCTGGCGTTCCAAAGCATCGGCAGCGCTCACCTTACCCTGGCGCGCACTCGCCCCAAATTGATCGGCGGAGAACGGACAAGGTACACCCTGGATGAAGCGGAGTTCCCGGTTTGAACCTTCACTCTTCAGGATCCTCCCGAAAATCATTCCGCCCGGATCGCTAGAGAGCGCCCCCTCTTTGAGTGTACTGAGGAGTAGGGTTTGCGGGAAGTGCGCCCCTGCCCTGCTTACCGCCACATCTACCTCTTTCTGACTTGCTTTGGCCAAACTGGAGTAGTTTCAAAACATCTGGGACCAGATCTTTCCCCGGTGTATAATCAGACCGGGACGCGCTCTTGTACTCGAAAGTGTGCGCCTCCACAGCAAAATACTTCACAGGGAGGCAGTGTATGATCTCTTGGGATGCGCTTTTCTCGGATAGAGCCAAGACAATGAAGGCGTCAGCCATCCGAGAACTACTGAAACTCGTTACCCAGCCAGACATCATCTCTTTTGGCGGCGGTCTACCCGACCCTCACTTCTTTCCGATCCACCAACTGCAGGAGTGCGCCCATTATGTGCTGGAGACCAACTCCGCCATTGCCTTACAGTACGGCGCCACTGAAGGGGTTCCTGCGTTGCGTTCCTGGTTGGCGGAGGACGCCCAAAGCAAGGGTCTGGACGTCACGGTGGAAAATGTGGTCGTCACCGCTTCCTCACAACAGGCCCTCGATCTAATTGCCAAGGTGATGCTGGATCCCAGTGACATTGTTCTGGTGGAGGGTCCCTCCTACCTTGGCGCCTTGCAAGCGTTCGCCGCCTTTCAAGGGCAAGCCATTGCCATTGACATGGACGAGCAAGGCATCCGCACTGATATCCTGGAAGAACGGATCAAAGCCATCCGCAGCGGAACCCGGCCCATTAAATTCATCTATACAGTCCCTTCTTTCCAGAATCCTGCCGGCTTAACCATGTCGATTGAGCGACGACGCCAGTTGTTGGACATTTCACAACGCTACAATATCCCGATCGTGGAGGACCACCCCTACCATGCCTTGCGCTACGAAGGAACCCGCGTTCCATCCATCGCTTCCCTGGACGCTAACGGGCATGTCATCTACCTGGAGACCTTCTCCAAGATCCTCAGCCCCGGCTTTCGTCTTGGCTGGGTGGTTGCGCCAGAGCCGTTCACCCGCAAGCTGTCCTTGGCCAAGCAGGCCACAGATCTTTGCTCCTCTCCCTTCAACCAATTGATTGTCTTGGAGTTTTGCAAGCGTGGCTACTTGGAACCTCATGTGGCTCACATTCGCCAAGAGTATGCCAAGAAGCGGGATGCCATGTTGGATGCGATGGCTGAGTTCTTTCCCAAAGAGGTCAAATGGACCCGCCCCGAGGGCGGGATGTTTCTCTGGGTGGAGCTCCCCAAAGGGATCGATACCACTGAGATGTTGCGAGATGCCCTGCAAGTCAAGGTGGCTTATGTCGGCGGCACCGGCTTCTACCCGGACGGGCGGGGGGAAAACTGCATGCGCCTGAACTTCTCCTACTCCACCCCGGAGATCAACCGGGAAGGCATCCGTCGTTTGGGTGAATGCATCCGCAAGCGCATCTAACTTCTCATCGAAAGAACCGCCAAGAGAGAGGGCGACCTATCCGCCTTCTCTCAGTGTTGAGCGGCGCAATAGTTAAGTGGCTGATCACTTGACCGCTTGATCACTTGACCGCTGATTCAACGAGATAGCCCGTGGCAGGGTGTTCTGCCAAGAATGGGGACAAAAACGAAGGAGAAAAACATGCGAGTCGATCTGCGTTCCGATACGGTCACCGTTCTGACGCCGAGGATGCGCCAGGCCATGTACAATGCTGAGGTGGGAGACGATGTCTTCGAGGAAGATCCTACCCTCAACCGTCTAGAAGAGAAAGCAGCGGAGATCTGCGGCCGGGAGGCTTCCCTTTTCGTCCCCTCGGGAACGATGGCCAACCAGATTTGCGTTCGCCTGCATGCGCCGCGCGGCAGCGAGGTGATCATGCAGGAGGAAGCGCACATCTATGTGCATGAGGCGGGGGGATTGGCTGCCCTGGCTCAGGTTCAAACCTGCTTGTTGGGGAAGGAGAGCGGCATGCTCCATCCAAAGGAGTTGGTCAAAGCTTTCCGCCCCCCCGGTGACGATGTGCATCTCCCTGTTACCAGCTTGGTCTGCATTGAGCAGACGGCAATGATGGCCGGAGGCGCGGTCTACCCCTTGGAGACGGTAGAGGCGATCTGCTCGATTGCTCATGAACGGGGCGCAAAAGTACACATGGATGGCGCCCGCCTCTTTAACGCGGTAGTGGCTTCGGGGATTTCAATCAAGGAATTTTGCCGCCCAGTGGACTCCCTCATGTTTTGTCTCTCCAAGGGCCTGTGCTGTCCAGTCGGTTCGATGGTGGTCGGGGACCGGGACTTTATTCGTCAAGCCCGCAAAGTCCGCAAACTCTACGGTGGCGGCATGCGCCAAGCAGGGGTGTTGGCAGCGTGCGGCTTGGTCGCACTGGAAGAGATGATCGAAAGACTGTCCGAGGATCATGAAAAGGCGCGCATCCTGGCCGCAGCCGTGGAAGGTTCACCCATCGTCGACGCTGGATGGAGCAGGCCCCAAACCAACATGGTGATTTTTCGCCTTCGGGAGACATCAGCCTCCTCCATCGTTGCCGGTCTGGAAGCGCATGGGGTGCTGGCCTTGGCCATGGAGGATGATGAGCGCATTCGTCTGGTCACCCACAAAGACGTCTCTTTCGAGGGAGCCCGCTTCGCTGCGGCAGCGCTGGCCGGCCTACTGCATTAACCCCGGCAGGTTAATAGCCCCCGGCAGGTTAGTAGCCCCCGGCAGG
>JBAXQG010000059.1:0-5808 GCA_037131855.1 bacterium | reverse complement strand
CCAAACAACAGCCAATGCGATCTTCCTGGATGACTTGGGTGGAAACAGCGAGCAGTCGCCCCATCTCCCCCGGGTGGGGAGTGAGGACAAGAGGCGCCGGCGTCTCCAGGAGGATCGCCGGGTTGGAGGCAATGATGTTCAGCCCGTCGGCGTCCAACACCGTCGCTGTCCGGTTTCGACGAAGGAAGGCGAAAACGAAAGCTGCCGTACGCGGGTCTTGGCCCAAACCTGGTCCGAGCACCACGGCGTCGGCCTCGGCAGCCTCTTCCAAAGCCATCTCCAGTGCTGCCGGGGTGAGAGCTGGTGAATCTTCCTCAGGCAAAGGCAATTGAACCAGCTCATCCGGCTTGTCCAGATTGAGAAGGCATAGGCTGCGAGGCAACCCCAAACGGGAGAGGCCGGCGCCGCTGCGCAGGGCAGCCATCCCGGCCAAGTTGGCAGCGCCGCGGTAAGGTAGGGAACCAGCCAACACCAGGACAGTGCCGGAGGAACCCTTGTGGGCCTGGTTCGGACGAGGCGGCAAGATCAACCTTAGCAGGTCCGGTCCGATCAAGTGCCCGGGTAGACTTTCATCGGCCAGCAAGCCGGGGGGAAAGCCGATCTCGGCCACCTCCATCTCCCCGACGAAAGCGGCCGCCGAGGGAGCCCACATCCCAACCTTGGGCAATCCCATGGTCACCGTCCAGGTGGCACGGAAAGAAGCGCCCAGTGGAGTTCCGCTGTCCGCCCCCAAGCCGGAGGGGATGTCCACAGCCAGGATGGGGATGGCGGCGGCTTGCGCTCCAGCGATCAGATTGATGTAGAAGGGGGAGAGCGAACCGCCGAGGCCGGTTCCGAAGAGCGCGTCGACCAGCAAGTCAGAGCGTCCCAAGGCTGCCAGTTCGCCGCTCAGGTTATCCCCGGTCACCTCTCGGATCGACACCGGGAAAGCCCGCAGCGCATGAAAGTTGAGCAAAGCATCACCCTTCAGCTTCTCTCGCGGGGCAGCCAGGAAGACAGTTACCGCAAGGTGACCAGCCCCCGGCAGGGAGTTTAGTGACAAGTGCCGGGCGGCGACGAAACCATCCCCGCCGTTGTTCCCAGCGCCGGCCAAAATGGCTGCCGAGCGAGCACGGGGGGCGTGACGCCGGACCGCCTCGGCCACCGCTCGCCCGGCATTCTCCATCAGGATCAAGCCAGGAAGACCGTACTGGCAGGCCGTTGCTCGATCGATGGCTTGCATTTGACGAGCGGTAACCAGTTTCATGATCCGTTGATCCGCCAGATAACGGCCACCGCGGTCTCCCGGGTATGACTGATGGAGATCAGGAAGTGCGGGGCAGCTTCCCCTCGCAGGAAGAGATGAGGCGCCCCGGATTCGTCGTTACGCACTTCCACTTGCGGGAAGGGCGGTGCGGCGACAGGGGAGGAGGCCTTGAGGAAGGCTTCTTTGGCGGCAAAGCGGGCCGCCAGATGAGGAAATGGGTTATCGTGACGGTAGCAGTAGGCAATCTCGAGGGGTGAGTAGACCCGCTCCAGAAAGCGTTGGCCGAAACGTTCAGCGAGATCCCGAATTCGCGCGATCTCCTCGATGTCGATCCCCAAGCCTGGCATGTTCCTATTTTAGGGAAAGTCCCCTATTATTGGAAAGGACTGACCCGAACGGAGATTTCCCCTGGAGGACGCTATGAATCGTTTTGAAACGAAAATCCTGCAGCAATTGCTGCATTCCCCGACATCGTACTGGTCGCTTCTGCGCAACTCGGATTCCCCGGCTCCCGCTTTCGTCCAGACCATCGCCAGTCTCTACAGTGGAGGCCTGATCCAGTCTGATGAGGGGCGCATTTCCCTGACTCAGGAAGGCCGTCGCTACGCCAGCGCCTTGCAGCCTTGGGAGGAACTGACCTGTCCAGCATGTCATGGGCAGACAGTAGTAGCGAAGGGCTCCTTTCAAGATCTTCTGCTCCGCTTCGAGCAAGTCAGCCGTGGCCGCCCGGCAGCGATTACCGACTACGACCAAGGTTTTATCCTGCCCCAGCAGACCGTCGCCCGGGCTCTCTTTCTCTACAGCCGCGGCGACCTGGAAGGGCAGAGCATCCTCCTTTTGGGAGACGATGACCTTACCTCCCTGGCCTTGGCTCTTACCGGCTTAGCCAAACGCATTACCGTGCTGGAGATCGATGCTCGCTTGAACCAGTTCCTGCGAGAGAAGAAAGCTGCTTACGGCTGGGACAACTTGGAGGTGCTGGATTATGACGCCCGTTACCCCTTGTCCCCCGAATTGGCCGGGCAGTTCGACGTCTTCTTCACCGACACGGTGGAGACGATCCCCGGCATCACTCTCTTTCTTTCCCGCTGCGTGGAGGGGTTGCGCGGCGAGGGCTCTTCCGGGTATTTCGGGCAAACGCGCATCGAGTGCGCCTTGGCCAAGTGGCAGAAGATCCAGAGCATCCTGATCTCAATGAATTTCGCCATCACCGACATCGTCAAGGATTTTCACGAGTACTTCTTGGATCCCAAAGGCATCCTGGATCGAGGTTTCCGCATCACCGAAAAGGCTCCCTTCGACCCCGGCCTGCCTGATGTCAACTTCTTTATCAGCAGCTTGGTGCGGGTGGAAGCGGTGGGGACGCCGCGACCACTGATCACCGAACCGGTTAACTGGGAGCGTGATCTCTATTATGATGAGGAGATGTGGATCACCCTGGATTGAGCTTGAAAACACAGTACACAAAACAAAGGAGGAGATCGATATGCCAAGAATGATCATGACTCGTGGGAAGTACGAAGGCATCTGCGCCTGCGCCGACTCGCACGGCATTATTGCAGCAGCGGCGATGGACCAGCGCGGTTCGCTGCAGAAAGCCATCGCCAAGGCTCGAGGGGCGGAAGGGAAGGTTAGCGCCGAAGACCTGACCCTCTTCAAGACAGCGGTGGTCAAAGTCCTGACCCGTCACGCGACGGCCATTTTACTCGATCCCGAGTACGGCTTGCCGGCTTTGAAAGAGAAGGATCCGATGGCTGGAGTATTGCTCGCCTATGAAAAGACTGGTTATGATGCGGCGGTAAGAGGCCGGATGCCCGACCTGATGGCAGAGTGGAGCGCCTTGCGATTGAAGGAAGCGGGCGCCAATGCTGTGAAAATCCTCCTCTACTACAATCCCAACGACGAAGCGCGCATCAACCGGGTCAAGCAAGCCTTCATCGAGCGGATAGGGGCGGAGTGTCGAGCGGTGGATCTTCCCTTCTTCCTCGAGCCGCTCTACTACGATGATGCGCTGGACGAGAAAGGTCTGGAGCTGGCTCAGCGAAAACCGGAGAACGTGACACGCACCATGGAAGAATTCTCTCAACAGCGGTATGGGGTGGATGTGCTAAAGGTCGAAGTGCCGGTGAATATGGAGTTCGTGGAGGGAACTAGGGCTTTTGCCGGAGTGGCTGCCTATAGCCGCGCAGAAGCCATGGAACATTTTCGCAATGCTGCCGGGGTCTCCAAAAAGCCCTTCATTTACCTCAGCGCCGGAGTCAGCGATGAGATCTTCCGGGAGACGCTGGAGCTGGCTGCCGAGGCTGGCACGGGATTCTCCGGGGTGCTTTGCGGGCGAGCCACCTGGCAGGAGGGGATCCCTGTTTTCGCCCATGAGGGCTACGATGCCCTGGTGGATTGGCTGGAGGACAAAGGAGCGGCCAATATTGAAGCCCTCAACGCCGTCCTGGCTCGTGGAGCCAAACCCTGGTGGAACATTTATGGTGGAACGGAGAACATCCAGATCGTCCATTAATTGAATCCGTTCTCACAGAGGGACCACCGCACTGGGGTGCGGCTCATCTTGGATCAACCTGGGACCGCCGCACCCCAGTGCGGCTCTTTAGACTGGACTGACTTGGCCCTTTTCTAGAAGCGGCGGGATTTAACGACCATGCGCGGGTCGAGAGCATCGCGCAGGCCATCCCCCAGCAAATTGAATCCCAGCACGGTGAACATGATCGCCAAACCGGGGAAGAGCACCGGCCACCAGGCCCCCACCGTGAGGAACTTGTAACTGTCGGAAAGCATCGCTCCCCATTCCGGCTGGGGAGGCTGGGCGCCGAGTCCGAGAAAGCCCAGAGCGGCGGCTTCCAATACGGCGGAAGCGATGTTCAAAGTGGATTGCACGATCAACGGGGAGAGCCCATTGGGGAGCACATGCTTGAAGAGGATCACGATCGGCGCCACGCCAATGGCCCGCGCTGCTGAGACGTATTCCCGTTCGACCAGGGTCATCACCATCGAGCGGGCGATGCGGGCGTAACCGGGAATGGAGACGATGCCGATGGCGAACATCGTATTCTCCAAACCAGGTCCACGGGTGGCTACAATGGCGATGGCCAGAAGAGTGGCGGGGAAGGCCAGAATGATGTCCATGATGCGCATGATCACTGAATCTAACCACCCGCCGAAGAAACCCGAGATCATCCCCAATACCGTCCCCACAAAGAGCCCGAAAGCAACTGCCAACAAACCCACCCGCAGGGAGATGGGAGCGCCGTGGGCAACGCGGCGAGCGATATCGCGGCCTTGGTTATCGGTACCGAAAGGATGTGACCAGGAAGGCTGCTGAAGCCTCTGGGTCAGCTCGGAATCGGTCTTCGGGTTGTAAGGCCAAGCCAATGGCACGATCACAGCCACAAGGACCAGAAAAACCACCATGAATAAACCGAGCCGGGCCGAACCGCTGGACCAGAGACGGCGGAAGGCCTGGCGGAAGAAGGTGTTGCGGGCCATCGTTTGCGAAGAGATTAGTGCAGTGTCTTCCATCCGGACCTCCTCAATGGTAGCGGATCCGAGGATCCAAGAAAGCGTAGGAAATGTCCACCAGCAAGTTGACCGCCATGTAGACCAGAGTGATCAACAAGGCGGATCCCTGGACGATCGGGTAGTCTCTCGCTTGGATGGCACTGAAGATCCAGCGCCCGATGCCGGGCCAGGAGAAGATCGTTTCGGTCAGAATGGCCCCGGACAGCAAAGCCCCCACTTGCAAGCCGATAGTGGTCACCACCGGCAGCGAGGCGTTCTTCATGGCGTGACCCATTAGAATCCTGCGTTCGTTGAACCCCATCGCCTTGGCTGTTCGCACGTAGTCTTGCCCCAGTTCCTCCAACAGGCTGCTGCGGGTCATCCGGGCGATGATGGCCATCGGGATGGTGGATAGAGCTACCGCCGGTAGGATGAGGTGAGCCAAGCTGTTCCCCAGCGCGTTCCAATTGGCGGCCATGATGGCATCCCAGACCATGAAGCCGGTCTTGGTCTGAAGGACCAGGGTGGCATCGAGGCGACCTGAGAAGGGCAGCCAGCCCAAGGCCACCGAGAAGAGGAAAGCCAGCATCAGCCCCAACCAGAAGACGGGCATGGAGACGCCGATCAAGGCGACGAACATAGCCGCTGAGTCGAAGACAGAGTTGCGCCGTGCGGCGGAGATGATCCCCGCCGGCAGCCCGATCAAGAGCGCGATGAGCATGGCCGCCATAGCCAGTTCAGCCGTGGCAGGAAACTTCACCCGGATCTCGTCGAGGATCGGCGTGTTCGACCGGATGGAACGCCCCCAATCTCCCTGGAAAATGTTGCCGATGTAAATAAAGTACTGTTCCCATATCGGTTTGTCCAGCCCCAGCTCGGTACGCATGCGGGCTACCGACTCGGGCGTGGCTCGTTCGCCGAGGATGGCCACGGCAGGATCGCCGGGGATCATATGAATAAAAAGGAAGACAATGATGGAGACGCCTATCAGGACGGGAACCATCGAGAGCAGCCGGCGGACGATATAGGTGAACATGTGCCCTTTCTCTAAT
>JBAXQG010000058.1:0-5979 GCA_037131855.1 bacterium | reverse complement strand
GTTGCGCTGCAACGATTGCGTCCTCTATCACCTGATCCAGTGCAAGGAAGCCGGGATCAGCGACGCCGAGATGTGGGAAGCCTGGAATGTCGCCCTGGTGGTGGGCGGCTCGATCGTCATCCCCCATTTGCGCGTGGCCGTGCAACAGTGGAAGCAGCTATAATCCGGGACATAATACTATTTTATTCAAAAATAGTATTATGTCCCGGATTATTCTCCAACTACTCCAGTTAGTTTCGCGCAGCGATCAATCAATGATTGGTTGCCGCGGCTTATCACCATGGTCATGAGCCAGACCACCTCCGTCTCCTCAAGGTGGTAGAGGGACAAGGCGTCTACGGCCACCTGCGCTTGCGGCAGCGGCTCTTCCGTCACTGCGGAAAGCAGGAAATGGAGGGCTTCTTTGGTACGCAATAAAGAGATCGCTGAAATCAAGGCTTCTCTCTGCTGCGGGTCAGCGGCGAGGGAAAACATCGTCGACAACACACGGAAGGCTTGAGGGTAGCGGGACTCCCCCATCGCCATCATGGCTTCCTTACAGACCTCCGTTGGCCTCACTTCCAGATAACCAAGGACGAAGGGAAAGGATCTTTGCGGGTGAAGGGTCATCAGCGATCGGAAACAATCCCCGATCACCCGGGGATGTGAATCGCCGGCGAGCACCTTCATTCGCAGCAGCAACTCGGCTCGCTCGTCGAATAAGCCGGCCAGGATTTGAGCTGCAGCGGAGCGGACATCAACTTCCGTGTCAGCCAGCCGGTCGGCAAGGACGAAAAACAGCTCTGTGCTGCCAATTCTGGCCAACGCCCGGCACCCGGCGACGCGAAGGGGCCCTGCCGTATCGGCGGAACCGCCGTAGGCAGGTTCAAGCTGCACGTAGCCGACAGCGTGGAGGAAAAGCTCCTCCTCGAGATCCTCCAGGGCGTCGAGCGCTTCGATGGCCGCTTCTTTGGCCATGCAAAGCTTATCCGTCTTCTGGGGATTGCTGAGAAACTGCCGGTAAGCAGCTTGCAGCTCGGGGAGGAGATCAGCAAGCCGGAAATGTTTGGCCAGACTGGCGGCTTTCGCAACCACCAAATTGTCCTTATCCCCCAAAGCTGCACGTATTTCCACACGCACCTCTTCCGAGAGCGACTGGGTCTTCATCGCCTCCAGTTCCTCCAACCGTTCCTTGAGGTTCTTACGTCTGGTCCTCATCGTTCGCTCCTCTCTTCGATCCTCGTCTCCAATTTTGACCTTGGGAGTCAGGCTTGGCTGGAACGCTTCTCCCGCTTCTCGCGCAAAGAGATGCCAAGGAGAACCCGCTCCAGATCACAGGGCAGCTCGCGGATGCGCCGTCCGGTGGCGTTGGCGATGGCGTTGGCCACTGCCGCCGCCAGCAGCTCGTTGGTCGGTTCCCCCAGGCTTTTCGCGCCATAGGGTCCGGCAGCGTCGGGGTTCTCGACCAGAATCGGGATCACCTGGGGCATGTCGGCTGCCGTGGGCAACTCGTAGGTATCGAAGTTCAGCGTCCTGGTCTCCCCATCGCGCAACTCCACTTCCTCCAGTAAAGCATAGCCCAGACCCATCGCCACTCCGCCATGAATCTGGCCCCGCGCCATCTGCGGGTTGATGGCCCGTCCCAGGTCATGGGCTGCGGCGACACGCAGAACGCGCACCTGCCCGGTGGCTGTGTCCACCTCCACTTCAACCGCTTGGCACGCATAGACGTAGGTGAAGTAGGCATTGCCCTGACCTCGCTCTTCCTCCCAATCCACCGCCGGAGCCTGGTATGTAGCGTTTACATGCAGTGGCGTCCCAAGGCGTTGGGCCGCCTGAACCAGCGGCCCCCAGCCCATGAGCTGGCCCTCGCGCCCGGCCAAACCCTGCGGTGTAATTCGCACTTCGGCAGGAGCAAGACCGAAGGCGGTCCCCCCCACCTGCTGGAGGTTTGAACGCAAGGCGGCTGCCGCCTTCAGCACGGCGTTCCCCCCCATCAAGGTGCCGCGCGAGGCCACGGTAGGGCCGGCATCCGGCGCCAGGTAGGTGTCAGCATCCAGGATGCGGATTCGCTCCAGCGGCAAGCCGAGCGTCTGAGCGGCGATCTGAGTGAAGACGGTGCGCTGGCCAGCGCCATTTTCGGAGATCCCCAAAGCTAGAAGCACCGAACCGTCCGGCTCCAAGGAACAACGGGCGGTGGAGGAATCCAACCCTTCCGCCCCCAGGCTGCAGCCTCGAAAGGAGAGGGCCAAGCCAAGCCCGCGTCGCTGTTCCGAGTCGCCACTTGACGGCATGAGGTCAGGATTCGCAACCTTCTGGCCGGCTGGATTCCATTCAATGGCCGCCAGAGTTCGATTCAGAACCTCTTCCAGGGAAACGGCATGTCCGTCCAGCACCTGGTTAGTAGCGGTGATTGAGCCCTGGCGGTAAAGATTGCGACGCCGCAACTCGACCGGATCGATGCCCAGTTCGGCAGCAAGTTCGTCCATCAGGGATTCCACAGCAAAGATCACCTGGGGGGAACCGAATCCCCGCATCGCTCCAGTATAGGTATTGTTGGTGTAGACGGCGGTCACATCGGTTGACACGGCAGGCACTTGGTACGGGCCGGTGGCTTCCACCGCCGAGCGCCAGGTGACAAATGGGCTCTGCGAAGCATAAGCCCCGGCGTCAGCCACGATCTGAATCTCCATCGCCGTCAGTTTGCCTTCTCGGGTGGCGCCGACCTTGTAGCGCATCTTGTAGGGATGGCGCTTGTAACTTTCGCGCAAGGAATCCTCGCGATCATTGACCATCTTCACCGGACGGCCGCACTTTAATGCCAGCAAGGCGGCGCGGATGGCCATGATGTACATCACCTCATCTTTGCCGCCGAATGATCCTCCCAAGGTGCTTTGGCTGATTCGCACCCGGTTCAGATCGAGGGCCAGAGCGCGGGCCACGAAGGAGCGGGTGGAAAAGGGATTCTGGATCGATCCGATCACCTGCACCCCCTTATGATCCGGATCGGGGATAGCCAGCACCGCTTCCGGCTCCAGATAGGCATGCTCGACCAGTTGGGTGCGGTATTCTCGCTCCAGCGTCACTTCGGCTTGCTGGAAGGCAGCGGCAAGGTCTCCTTTTCGCACCCGATGGTGGTTGACAACATTGTCGGGTCGCGTCTCGTGCAGCGCCGGAGCGCCAGGGGTCAGGGCTTCCTCAGTGGAGAAGACAGCCGGCAGAGGCTCGTACGCCACCAAGATGTGTTTGCGCGCTTCCTCTGCTGTGGCTTGGGTATCCGCCGCTACCAGCGCCACGCCATCCCCCAGGAAGCGCACCCGATCCACAGCCAGTGCCGGCTGATCGTCGAGTACCGCCCCAACTTCCTTGGCTCCAGGAATGTCGGCAGCGGTCAATACAGCCTTTACTCCAGGGAGGGCTGCAGCAGGAGCGGTATCCAGGGAAAGGATCCGGGCATGGGGGTGAGCCGCGAAAAGCACCTTCCCCCAGAGCATCCCGGGCAAGAACAAATCAGCGGCATACAAGGCCCGTCCGGTAATTTTCTCTACCGCGTCGATGCGCGATACCGAGCGGTGTACCATTTTAACTCCGCGCAGAGCGTCCTGCTTCAATTCTGCACCGATGAATCGGGGTTGCCCAATGCGGCGAGGATCCGTTCGGGCGTTGCGGGAAGACGGAGGAGGCGAACTCCCAGGGCATCCCGCAAAGCGTTGAGGATGGCAGGAGCGACACCGATCATGGCGAGTTCGCCAAATCCCTTCGCCCCGTAAGGCCCTACCTCGTCTGGGATCGATTCAAGCAAAAGGGTCTCCTGCCGGCCAGCGATGTCCACCGCAGTGGGAATGATGTAGGTGCTCAGGCTGGTAGTCTTGATCCGTCCTTCCTCCATGATCAGGTCCTCAAGAAGGGCGAAGCCCTCCCCCATCGCCACGCCGCCGCCCACTTGTCCCTGGACAAGCTGGGGATTGATGGCTTTGCCGATGTCTTGCGAGGAGATGACCTTTTCCAGCGAGACGCTTCCGTCCAGGGTGTCCACCTCTAGCGTGACCAGGTTGGTCGCGTAGCCGTAACTCTGGTGGGGAATGCACTGCCCGTCCGGGCCGTACGGGGTGGTGGGCCGTAGCGGGAGGGTGCGGTAGAGGTGGTGAAGGCGAAGCTGCCCGGTCTCTCCGGCCTCGATTCGTCCCCGCAGGATCTCTCCAGCCTCCTTCACGGCCCGGCCGCTGACATAGACCTGGCGAGAAGCCGAGTTGGACCCCGCGTTCGGCGTGTTGGCAGTGTCCGGTTGGGCGAAATGAACCAGCGATGGGTGGATTCCGACGGCTTGCGCGGCAATTTGCACCAGAGCGGATTGGATCCCTTGTCCGCTGTCGGTGGCAGCCGTCTTCACAAGGAGGTTTCGCACCTCCCCTTTCGGGCAGACCTCCGCTTCGAGGATCACTTCGGTCTGGTCGTCGAAGCCGAAACTATAGCCGACATTCTTGTAAACCGTGGCCAATCCGCGCCCCCAGCGCTTGTAAGGCCCGCTGGGCGGATTGCTTGGCGGCGCCAGCCATCGGCCGTTTTCCTCTCGCCAGCCGGCGGCGAGCACTGCATGGCGCAGGGTCTCATGGATCGCCACCCGGCCAGGAATGGGATGCCCGGTAGGCAAAACGGCTCCATCCCGTAAAAAATTGCGCATCCGGAAATCGACCGGGTCCAAACCCAATCGGCGGCTGGCTTCGTCTACCAGCGCTTCGTAGAGCATCGGCACCTGGGCCGAGCCGAATCCCCGCATGGCCATGGTCAGAAGGTTGTTGGTGAAGACAGTCCGCCCGCGCACGTGAACATGGGGGATGTCGTAGGGTCCGGTCGCATAGGAGACGGCGTCGCCCAGGACGATCGTGCTGGTTGAGGTGTAAGCGCCGGCATCCGAGAGCAGGTCCACTTCCATGGCCAGGATGCGGCCATCCCGGGTTGCCCCGATCTTCCCGTGCATCTGAAAGGGGTGGCGCTTGCCATGTCCGCGGATCGACTCCTCTCGCGTGTAGACAAGCTTTACCGGGCAGCGGGTATGGAAGGCGGCCAGGCCAAGCATGCACTGCAAGGAGACATCCTCCCGGCCGCCGAAGGTTCCGCCGGTAGGCATCAAGACCTCCCGTACCTCCTCTTCAGAAAGCTTCAGACAGTGGGCGATCTGGCGGCGATCATCATAGATCCACTGCGCGCCCACGTAGACCGTAACTCGCCCTTCCTCATCGATGAGGCCGACGCCTGCTTCCGGTTGGAGGAAGGCATGCTCGTTGAAGGGAGTGGAGAGTTCCAGCTCCACCACCAGGTCGGACTGGGCGAATCCGGCTTTAACATCCCCGTGTCGAACCTCTACTTCTTCCAGCAGGTTGCTTCCCTTCTCCGGGTGGACCAGAGGCGCTTCAGGGGATAGCGCCAGCCGAGGATCGAAAACAGCCGGCAAAGGCTGGTAGGTCACTTCGATCGCCTCGCGGGCCATCTCGGCCTGATGTTCGTTCCGTGCCACGACCAGCGCCACCGGATCCCCCACCGAGCGGACTATGTCCTGGGCGAGTACGCGCTGATCGTAGATGTAAATGCCGAACTCGTTGCAGGGAACATCCTCCCAGGTGAAGATGCGCACCACCCCCGGCAGTTGGCCGGCCTGGGCTGTATCGATGCGCTGAATCCGCGCGTGGGGGTGAGCCGAGAAGAGCACCTTGGCGTGGAGCATGCCTGGAAAAGAGAGATCGCCAGGATAAACTGCCTTGCCTTCCACCTTATCCTTTGCATCCACGCGAGGCAGAGGTTCGCCTACCACGACAAGATCAGCCATTCTGCATCCTCCCTGGATCAACGGTATCGTCAAAATTGTACGGCTCCTGCGAAATCAGGCGCAAGTAAGCCACATTCAGTATTATAGGAGTAGGGTCAATCTTCAACCGACGGCGCTGATCTTGGCGATCAGCTCGCTCTTCATCTCTTCCGCCCGGTCATTGGCGATTTGGCAGG